>JBJOQF010000203.1:0-22865 GCA_046050185.1 Bacteroidota bacterium | reverse complement strand
CTTCACTATACTTTTATTTTAATCAGAGTTCAGTGAATTTCATTTGCAACGAAAAGAACACAACAAAACAAAACGAAATGGAGTTTTTCGAGGACTTGCAGCGAATAGCCCGACCCATTATGAAAAAAGAGGCAACTACCTATAATGATAATTGCCTCTTTTTTCATAATGGGGAACGACCAAATAACTCTTACTGTTTTAAGTTAGCAGCTCTGGTTTCCCAAGTATCGGTAAGATTATCATAATCAACAGGCGTTGCAGGGTTTTGATTTTGCAACCTTCCTGATTCAAAGGCTCTAATTAATATGGTTTCAATTAAAAAATCCTCATTGTTATCATAAGGAGCATATTTCATTTTTAAGTTAATATCAAACAAACTTGCTGCTGTATTTGACCAAAAAGCTTTCCAACCGCTTTTGAGATCTTTAATCAGTTCATAGGTTGTGATCCCTGTTTGGCGATGAATTAACTTCACCAAGATTTGACCTTGCTTGCGTGATAATTTTTTTAGTTTTTCTTCAAATTCATTACTAAGATACCCTTCGACAATCTTAAAATATCTTTTTTTCTCTTTGTTTGTTTTAAGATTTGCCATGCCTCTATTTAATGCTGTTAGTCTTTCAGAAGCCAATTTTGCATACGGATAGGTTCTGTAGACTCGGTTTTGAAGTATCAAAAATTGCTTTCTTGCTTCGGGATCCAGTTTCTCTTTGTGAATTACTATTTCTTCTAACTGTATGGTATCATTAAGTATAGAATCATTTTCGGTCAATACATAACCCATCTTGACTGTATCCTTTGGAGTTACTTGTGCATTGACACATATAGATGTAAAAAGCAAAAAAAAGAAAAGTTGAATAATCTTCATAGGTTGAAAAATTTAATTGCCAAAATTATACATTATATATACAACTGTAATGCCAAATTTATAATTTAGCAAAAAAATAATTTATGAGTACTAAATCAATATTAAATAAGTCATCACTTGACTTTTTAGAAAACTATCTTAATAATGCATCACCAACTGGATATGAAAGTAATGGGCAAAAATTATGGATGGATTACTTGAAACCTTATGTGGATACTTTTATAACAGATACATATGGTTCAGCCGTGGGAATTATAAATCCTGACGCTCCTTATAAGGTAGTTATTGAAGGACATGCTGACGAAATTTCATGGTATGTGAATTACATTACTGATGATGGGCTAATCTATGTAATTAGAAATGGTGGTTCTGATCACCAAATCGCACCTTCAAAACGTGTCAACATTCATACTAAAAACGGTATTGTAAAAGGTGTTTTTGGCTGGCCAGCGATTCATACTCGTAATCGAGGAAAAGAAGAAGTAGCTAAAGTTGATAATCTATTTATTGATATTGGTTGCGAGACTAAAGATCAAGTTGATAAATTAGGAGTTCATGTAGGTTGCGTAATTACCTATCCGGATGAATTCATGATTTTGAACGAAAACAAATTTGTTTGTCGTGCTATTGACAACCGCATGGGTGGTTTTATGATTGCTGAAGTGGCGCGTTTGCTTCACGAAAACAAAATAAAACTTCCTTTTGGATTATACATCACTAATTCTGTTCAGGAAGAAGTAGGTCTTCGCGGTGCGGAAATGATTACAAAGACCATCAAACCTAATGTAGCAATTGTTACTGATGTTTGCCATGACTCTACTACTCCAATGATCGAAAAGAAAATTGAGGGAGACACTAAAATTGGTAAAGGTCCCGTGGTTACTTATGCACCAGCTGTTCAGAATAATTTGAGAGAATTGATTTTAGAAACTGCTTTTGCAAAAGAAATTCCGTTCCAAAGATTGGCTTCTTCTCGTGTTACCGGTACAGATACCGATGCTTTTGCGTACAGTAATGGCGGTGTTGCTTCAGCTTTAATATCATTGCCATTGCGTTACATGCATACAACGGTTGAAATGGTTCATCGTGATGATGTTGAAAACGTGATTAAATTAATATATGAAACATTGTTGAAGTTAGAAAACGAGGAAACATTTTCTTATTTCAAATAATTTTAGGAACTAATCCCGCTATTCTTTATAAATGAAATTTACTGAACTCCAATAAAATAAAAATATATTGCAGTAATCATTATACCTTGAAAAAAATCAGAATATAAAGGATTTTAACTACTATAGGAGCTAAAAAACCGCATTTCAAATTATGAAATGCGGTTTTTTCATTAAATTTACCTCATAAAAGTACTATTAATGCAATCAAAAGCACAATCAGTAGGCGAATATTTAAAAGAACTTCCAGAAGCTAGGAAAAAAGTAATGATTGAAATTCGAGAAATAATCCTTAAAAATATCCCAAAAGGATTTGTTGAACTAATGTCTTATGGAATGATTGGCTATGTGGTTCCTCATTCTATTTATCCAAATGGATATCATTGTAGTCCTAAACTTCCTTTACCATTTATAAACATAGCTTCCCGGAAAAATTTCATAGCATTATATCATATGGGTATATATGCCAACCCAAAATTACTGAATTGGGTTGTCACCGAATATCCAAAATACAGCTCTCAAAAATTAGATATGGGAAAAGGGTGCATCGGTTTTAAAAGACTTGATCAAATTCCGTTTGATTTAATTGCAAACCTTGTTCAAAAAATGTCAATTAAAGAATGGATAGATTGTTACCAGTCACAAATTAAAAAATCAAAATAATCATTAATCTTAAATTATGAAAGCTATGAACATTATCAAAAAAATTGTTTTAGGTCTATTAGCAATTATTGCTCTGGCATTGATTGTTGCTTAATTCGTCCCAAAAAATTATGCTGTGGAACGGGAAATAACTGTCAATCAACCAAAAGACAGTGTTTTCAATTATATTAAATACGTCAAAAATCAAGATAATTTTAGTGTTTGGAACAGAAAAGATCCAAAAATGATTAAAACATTTTCAGGAACTGATGGCACGATAGGATTTGTATATTCATGGAATAGCCAAGATAAAAACGTGGGTGCTGGAGAGCAGGAAATTAAAAAAATTATTGAAGGTGAACGAATTGATTTTGAATTGCGTTTTAAAGTTCCTTTTGAATCAACCGATAATGCTTATATAATAACAGAAGCTATTGCTCCAAATCAAACTAAAGTTAAATGGGGATTTAATGGAAAAATGTCTTATCCAATGAATTTAATGTTAGTCATAATAAATATGAACGAAATGCTTGGGAAAGATTTACAAGATGGATTAAATACCCTAAAAGTGATTTTAGAAAAAAAATAAAGCTCTTTCATATAAAGAAAAACCGCAATTCATGATTTGAAATGCGGTTTTTTATTTTGGTGAAAAATCCTTTTTATCTATTTGCTAAATAAGCTAAAATATTTCTGTTAATCCTTTCATCAATATTTGAAATGTCAGCTTTTACAAATTTTTCGCCTAAAATATTCTCATACAATTCAATATATCTTTCAGAAACAGTTTCAATATATTGGTCAGTCATGTTAGGTATTTGCTGTCCTTCCAATCCTTGAAAACCATTTTCAATTAACCAACGACGTACAAACTCTTTTGATAATTGTTTTTGCTCTTCTCCTTTATCTTGACGTTCTTGGTAACCTTCTGCGTAAAAATAACGAGAAGAATCCGGTGTGTGAATTTCATCAATCAATACAATTACACCATCTTTAGTTTTACCAAATTCATATTTGGTGTCAACCAAAATCAATCCACGACTGGCAGCAATTTCAGTACCTCTTTGAAATAATGCTCTGGTATACTTTTCTAAAACCAAATAATCTTCCTCTGAAACAATTCCTTTTGAAAGAATATCAGCTCTAGAAATATCAGCATCATGTTCACCATTATCTGCTTTGGTAGTTGGTGTAATAATTGGTTCTGGAAACTTATCATTTTCTTTCAAACCATCGATCATTTTAACGCCGCAAATTTCTCTTTTTCCAAGAGCATACTCCCGTGCAGCATGACCTGAAAGATATCCACGTATTACCATTTCAACTTTGAAAGGATCACATAAATGTCCGACAGCTACGTTAGGATCTGGAGTTGCAATTAACCAATTAGGAACAATATCCTGAGTCAATTCCATAAATTTAGTAGCAATTTGGTTTAGAATTTGACCTTTATACGGAATTCCTTTTGGCAATACTACATCAAAAGCCGAAAGCCTATCCGTGGCAACCATTACTAAAAGATCATCATTGATATTGTAAACTTCTCTTACTTTACCTCTATAAACAGATTTCTGGTTTGGGAAATTAAAATCAGTAGTTGTGATGGTGTTACTCATTATTATTAGTGTTGTGTTGTTTTTTTATGTAGCTGCAAATTTATGATTATTTTGGAAAGAAAAGCAAAGAATCATTTATTCTCAAAGTATAAATAAATAGTGCTTTAAAAAAAGCAATATAAAATAAATTAACTACTGGCAACTACTCTATTACCGAATTGTTTTTATTTAATAACTCTTTAGTTATATATGCTGCAACACCTTCATTATCATTGGTTGAAATCACTTCTAAATGTGAAAGTTTATCTTTCAAACCCTTTGGAGCATTTCCCATAATTAACCCTTTACCAGTTGATTTAAGCATGTTTTCATCATTAAATCCATCACCAAAAGATATTGCTTCTTGAAAAATAAAATTTTCTTTTTCCAGAATTTTTGCAATCGCCACACTTTTATCTACAGATTTGTCCATGAATTCCAAACAAAGCGGAAGGCTAAATGCATGACTAAAAATATCTGAATGGTCTTCTAATATTTTATCTCTTAATTGAGCTAAAACAGCATGATTATCGTGCGTGAAAAACAATTTTATCCCACTATAATCTTCTAAAGTATCAAAATCTACAAGTTCCGGCAGGTAATTTAATTCGGTTTGAAAACTATTTAGTTTTTCATTAACTTTATTGGTCTGCCAGACATTTTCCTTAAATAATACCGTTGTAATTTCAGGATCAATTTCTAAAGACAAAACTGATTTAATAGCATCACTTTCTATATCAAAAGAAAATAAAAGCTCTTTATCAGGAGAATGAATTCTTGCTCCGTTTGACGTTACTAAATAAACTGGGCAACCAAGTCCATCCACGATTGGCATCGCATCAAGATGATGACGACCTGTTGCTACAATAATTAAATAGTTTTGATTATGAAGTTCTTGAAAAACAGTTTTAGTATATTGTGATATTTTGTGTTCTGCATTAAGTAAAGTCCCGTCTAAATCACTGATTACGACTTTTATTTTTTCTTTTATCATCTTTTATTTTTCACTATCCTTATAATACTTACAAATTTATTCTATTTTAAAGACAAATACAAAGAAAACAAAAACATAGGAGTCTTACTTTAAAACATTCTTTACATTCAATTAAAAAAACCGATATAGAAGTAACAATTTAAAAGTAAAAGAAAATATTTAATCATTGGAATAAAGTATGCCTTTAAACAAAAAGAGAGGATTTAATTTGGCTTAAATCCTCTCTTTTTCTAAGTTAAAATATAATTTCAATCATTATTCTCAATCATTTTATAAGCATCAATTACTTTTTTGACCAATCGATGGCGCACAATGTCTTTATCATCGAGATAAATAATCCCAATTCCATCCACATCTTTTAAAACTAACAAAGCTTCTTTAAGACCAGAAATAGTTCTTCTTGGCAAATCGACTTGACCCGGATCACCGGTAATCATGAATTTAGCGCTTTTCCCCATACGGGTTAAGAACATTTTCATTTGGGAATGCGTTGTGTTTTGGGCTTCATCCAAGATTACAAAAGCATTATCCAAAGTTCTACCACGCATGAATGCCAAAGGTGCAATCTGGATAATTCCCTTTAAAATATAATCTTCCAGTTTTTCATTAGGTAACATATCACGCAAGGCATCGTACAAAGGTTGCATATACGGATCTAATTTTTCCTTCATATCACCGGGAAGAAAACCAAGGTTCTCCCCTGCTTCCACTGCAGGGCGCGTCAATATAATACGCTTTACTTGTTTTTCTTTTAGAGCCTTAATAGCCATGGCGACTCCAGTATATGTCTTTCCGGTTCCAGCAGGCCCAACAGCAAAAACCATATCATTCTTCTCCATGGTATCTACCAACAATTGTTGATTAAGAGTCATCGCTTTAATGATTTTCCCTCCTACACCATGCACTAATATTTTATCCTGCCCTTGAAATTTCTTATCTTCCTGAACATCACCAAGAATAACACGTTCGATTACATTGTTATCAATATTATTGTATCTCGAAAAGTGAACCATTAACCGTTGAAATCGTTTTTCAAACTCGTCTAAAACCTCTTTTTCTCCAAAAGCTTTTAAGGTTGTTCCCCGAGCAACAATCTTCAATTTTGGGTAGTACTTTTTAATTGTTTCAAGATGAGTGTCTTGAGCGCCCCAAAAGTCTTTTGGAGCGATGTCTATGAGCTCAATTATTCTTTCGTTCAAATGAGGTAGATTTAAATTAGAATTAATTTTTTTATAAATCAATTGGCTGTCGGGTATATTTCTAGTTTTTAAATAGAATTTGTTTTTTGTTTTTCGTTTTTTGAGTTTACTATTATTAGCTTTGCACTTCTCAAATTTAATAAAATTAGGTTTACATAACACTAAATAGTTATAAACAAATTTATGTCAATAATTACCCTTACTACCGATTACGGCTTGAAAGACCACTTTGTAGGTGCATTGAAAGGGAAGATATTATCTGAGTATTCCGAGGCATCCATTATTGATATTTCACATGATATAGATCCATTCAACACTGTAGAAGCAAGTTATATTATTGGCGCATCATATACCAGTTTTCCAAAAGGGACAGTCCATCTTATTGGAGTCGATATTGAATCGAATAAAGAGAATCAGCACATCGTCATGCAATGGAATGATCATTATTTTATTGCTGCTGATAATGGCATTTTGAGTATGCTTTCCCAAAAAATTGTTCCGCAAAAAATAGTAGCAATAAATATTCATGATCGTTTGCATAGTGAAGCTACTGATCTTGATGTTTTTGTAAAAGTAGCCTGCCATATTGCCAAAGGCGGTTTAATGAACGTTATTGGTAAAGAAACAAATAGAATTAAGCAAGTCACCAATTTACAAGCGGTTATGGCTATTGATGGAAATTCTTTAAAAGGTCACGTAATTTACATTGACCATTTTGGGAATGTGGTGACCAATATTACTAAAAAATATTTTATTGAAGTGGCCAAAGGACGACCTTATGAGATTGTTTTGAAAACCAAAAATATCAAAACAATTTTGCCTAATTATTCGGCGATTGCAAGTTCAGATAAATATCCGATAAAAAATTATGAAGGGGAAAAATTAGCCATTTTCAATGAAGCCGGTTTTCTTGAAATTGCCATCTTTAGAAGCAATCCTTCTAAAGTAGGTTCTGCCAATAGTTTACTTGGATTGAATTATAGAGATATTATAACTATAAAATTTGTTTAAGTTTTAAAGTTGAGCAACTTTGAACATATTTAACTTTAAAATTTTAACAAAAAAAATGTTTGTACGAATAGTAAAATTGAGTTTTCATGAGGAAAATATTCCTGCTTTTTTAGAAAACTTCGAGTTGATGAAAGATAAAATACGAAATGCTCCGGGAAATCGTTTCTTAGAACTGTATCAGGATAAAAATAACAAAAGCATTTTCTTCACTTACAGCTATTGGGAAACCGAAGCTGATTTAGAAAATTATAGAAATTCTGAACTTTTTTATGATGTTTGGACATTCACCAAGAAATTATTCAACGACAAACCGGAAGCTTGGAGTGTTGACAAATTAGTTACTTTGGTTTAAAGTTTTTTTAGTTTAAAGTTGAGCAACTTTGAACTTTAAACCTTAAACTTTTTAAACAAAACAAAAAACATGAAATCAATAGTATTACGAGAAATAAAATCTTTTTTTGGTTCGCCAATTGGCTACTTGGTTATTGCCATTTTTCTAATTATCAACGGTTTGTTCCTATGGGTTTTCGAAGGAGATTACAACATTTTGAATACTGGTTTTGCTGATTTAACTCCATTTTTTACATTAGCACCTTGGATTTTAATCTTCTTAATTCCTGCAGTAACAATGCGCAGTTTTTCGGATGAGAAAAAGCAGGGAACATTAGAATTATTGCTGACGAAACCTTTGAGTATTTGGCAAATTGTAAACGGAAAATTTCTTGGAGCTTTACTTTTAATAGTAATGGTAATTATCCCAACATTCATTTACGTAAAAGTAATTTCCAGTTTAGGAATACCTGAAGGAAATATTGATATGGGAAGTACTATAGGTTCATATTTTGGATTATTATTCCTGATTGCGGGCTATTCTTCGATTGGAATATTTACTTCAACCCTTTCCGATAATCAAATTGTAGCCTTTATTGTAGCAGTATTTTTATGTTTCTTTCTCTACTTTGGATTTGAAGGTTTATCTACTGTCACACCTACATTTTCAAACTTTATTTCGGCTTTAGGAATGCAAGATCATTACAAAAGTATGAGTCGAGGTGTTATAGACACAAGGGATATTATCTATTTTACAAGCATTACAATCGCATTTCTTTCGTTTACTGTTTATAATCTAAAATCTTTTAAATCGTAATGAATACAGCTAAAAAAAACAATCTAAAATCCGTTGCAATCACTATTGCTGTTTTATTGCTTTTAAATATAATTGGAAGTTCCTTTTTTCATCGTTTTGATTTAACAAAAGATAAAAGATATACGCTTTCGGTTACTTCGTTGAATATTATCAAACAAGTAAAAAATCCTTTGTCTATAAAAGTATATATGCAAGGCGATTTACCGGCTGAATTCAAACGATTACAGCAAGAAACCAAGCAATTACTGGAAGAATTTCAGGCATTCAACAAAAATATCATTTTCGAATTTGTAGATCCATTGGAAAACAAAGACGAAAGTATGGATAACATAAAAGAATTGTACCGCAAAGGGCTGACTCCAATAAACATAACGGTTGACGATAAAGGGAAGCAATCTCAAGCGATGGTTTTTCCTTGGGCAATTGCCGTTTACAATAATAAAGAAGTCAATATTCCATTATTGAAAAACATTATGGGAGCTTCAACAACCCAAAAAGTGATTGGCTCTGTACAACATCTGGAATATTCTATTGCAGATGCATTGAATAAAATTACTAAAGACAAACAAAAGACAATTGCGGTAATAAAAGGTAACGGTGAGCTTCAGGATGTATTAATGGCTAAGTTTCTTATACAAGTGAGAGAAAGTTATCATATTGGTCCATTTACTTTAGATTCGGTTGCTAAAAATCCTATTGGGAGTTTAGAAGCTTTAGAAAAATATGACTTGGCAGTTATTGCTAAACCAACTGAAACTTTTTCGGATGCAGAAAAACAAGTTTTAGACCAATACATTATCAACGGTGGAAAAACATTGTGGCTTGTTGACCAAGTTGTTGCCGAAATGGACAGTTTATACAATTCCGCTGGTGTCACTCTAGCATATCCCAGAGATTTGAATTTAAATGATCTGTTCTTCAAATATGGCATCCGAATCAATCCGGATATCATAAAAGACGAACGTGGAAGTCCTATAAAACTAGCTACAGGAGAACAAGGAAGTGCTACTCAATACCAAGAATTCAATTGGAAATTTGCACCTCAGATTTATCCAAACAGTCCACATCCTATTGTGAAAAATTTAGGTGGAATTAAATTTGATTTTGCCAATCCTATCGATACATTGAAAAACGGAATTAAGAAAACTATTTTATTGCAATCCTCTCAATATTCGAAAAAAATAGGTACCCCGACAGAAATAAATTTAAATAGTGTTACCGAGGAAACTACTCCTACTGATTACCTGAATAAAGGAAACATCCCACTTTCCGTTTTATTGGAAGGTTCGTTTCATTCGATGTTTGAAAATCGAGTTTTACCTTTTGATCAAAAAACATTTGAAACTAAAGGAAAACACAACAAAATGATTGTGATTTCAGATGGAGATTTGATTAAAAACCAATTGGATAAAAACTTCCAACCAGTAGAATTAGGTTACGATCAAAGATCTGGAAATTTATATGACAACAAAGATTTCCTTATAAATTGTGTCAATTACCTGCTCGACGATAATGGACTTATTAACATTCGTAGCAAAGATCTTGATTTACCATTATTGGATAAAGAAAAAGTTTATGAAAACTATACTATAACACAATTCATAACTATCGGGCTTCCAATTCTAATTTTGTTACTTTTTGGTGTTCTATTTACTTTTCTTCGCAAAAGAAAATACAGCAAATAGATGTTAATAAAAATTTTTCCAAACTAGAATTGTTTACGATATATTTGTAAAATGTATCGTATTTTAAATATAGAAAAATACGTTAAAAAATAAAACAAAACAGATGAAATTTATAGTATCGAGTTCGTACTTATTGAAACAATTACAAGTTTTAGGTAACGTAATTAACAGTAGTAATACTTTACCTATTTTAGATAACTTTCTATTTGATTTAGATCACAATGTATTAACGGTTTCGGCTTCTGATTTAGAGACAACAATGTCCGCTACTTTAGGAATTGATTCTGAAAGCAAAGGAAGTGTTGCTGTCCCTGCAAAATTACTTTTGGAAATCCTTAAAACTTTCCCTGAGCAGCCATTAACATTTACAGTTGAGGAAAATAGCACGATTGAAATCAGTTCAAATTCCGGAAAATATGCATTGGCTTATGCTCCTGGTGATGAATTTCCAAAATCAGTTAACTTAGACGATCCATCTATAACGCTTGTTCCTGCTGACGTTTTGGCAACAGCCATAAGCAAAACAATATTTGCTGCCGGAAACGATGATTTACGTCCGGTAATGTCAGGTGTATTTTTTCAATTTTCTCCACAAGGATTGACATTTGTAGCAACTGACGCACACAAATTAGTAAAATATGCACGTACTGACGTAACGGCTTCTCAAGTGGCTGATTTTATTATGCCAAAGAAACCTTTGAACATTTTGAAAAATATTCTTTCTACTTCAGATGCTGAAGTTAAAATTGAATATAACGATTCGAATGCTACTTTTTCTTTCGATAATTATGTTTTAATGTGCCGTTTGATTGATGGAAAATATCCAAATTATGAAGCGGTAATTCCAAAAGAAAATCCAAATAAATTAATGATTGACCGTTCTCAATTTTTGAGCTCTGTTCGTCGTGTAGCTATCTTTTCAAATAAAACTACACACCAAATTCGTTTGAAGATCGCTGGTGCTGAATTGAATGTTTCTGCTGAAGATATTGATTACTCAAACAAAGCTGAAGAAAGATTGACTTGTGATTATCAAGGCGATGATATACAAATAGGTTATAATTCTCGTTTCCTAACTGAAATGTTGACTAACCTGCAATCAGACATGATTATGCTTGAAATGTCTTTACCAAACAGAGCCGGAATCCTTACTCCTGTTGATGGATTAGAAGAAGGTGAAACTGTAACAATGCTGGTTATGCCAGTAATGCTAAACAGTTAACATTGTATTTTGATTTTGTTATATTTTGATTTTTATAATTCAAATATAATATTTATCATTGTAAAAAAATACGCTATTAACCAAACCATTTTTATATTTAAAAAACCGCAAGTTCTTTATGAAATTGCGGTTTTTTGTTTTCTAAAGATTTCTAATTCGCCAATAATGTATCATATAACGCCCATTTTTTTCATCAAGAATGTAGCGCTTCGGTTTTTACAAATTCCATCTCGAAGTTTATAATCAAACTGTAAATCATTATTGATAATCTCCACTTCAAAACATTTGTTAGTTAGAATATTTGGATACTCATTTGTAGTAAGACAAACTTCTATATCATGGGTTGCAATAGCTCCAATAGCTTTTTTACCAATTACTTTTTTAACGACTTCTATTGTACCGTTTCGTTTATCATCTGAATTAGTACCGCGTAATATTTCATCTAATAAAACAAATGCAGGTTTGTTTTCTAATTCATCCATAATTTGCTTTAAACGCTTAATCTCTGCAAAGAAATACGATTCACTATCTGATAATGAATCCGATAATCGCATGGAAACTAAAACGGGTAATGGATGCACATTAGCCTTACTGGCGCAAACCGGCGAACCCATTCCTGATAAAACCATATTGATTCCTAAACTTCTCAAAAAAGTGCTTTTCCCTGACATATTCGAACCTGTCAAAATCATGAAGGACTCGGGGTGAAAACTCACATCATTTCCTACTCTAGTTTTTTCATTTAGTAACGGATGACTTAAATTGACGAAATCAATTTCAAAATTACTGTTTAATGTTGGATACACAAACTCCGGATTATTATACGAAAGATTTGCTAAACTATTCAACATTTCAAACTCACCAATAACTTCCAACCAATCTTCAAGTGCTTCAGTATGGTCTTTTTTCCATCGAATTAACCCTTTTAACACATGAATATTAAAAAGAAAAGTTCCGTTGAATACAATTCCAGTCACAAAATTTCCAATACTGTCCATTTTTGAAAATAAATCAGCTAATTCTTTTAAGTGAACACTTGCATTTTCTTTTTTTAATGTTAGTTTTTGCTGTAAATCAATTAGTTTCTGAGATTGAAAAGATTCATTTTCAATTTTCTGCATTAGTAAACCATATTGGTTAATGATTTTATCAATATTAGAAGAATTGGCTATTTCGATTTGAATTCGTTTGAAAAATTTGCCTAAAAAACCTAAATTAAAAACAAAAATATACGTCAGAAAGGTTAAAAAAATAGTGTTTGATGTAACTAAATACCCCATAAAAACTCCTAGAAAAAGAAAAGGGGTAAGAAACGAAATCCACACATTTGCTTTAGACAAAGGCGTACTATTAAATTTACTCCATTGCAACAGCGTTTCATAACTGGATTTAGTGTCGTTACTTATTTTGGCCAAAGCCAAAAATTCCTGACGCCAATCTAATTTTTTAGATAATTCTTTTACAGCCTTGTGATTTCTAATAATCTCTTCATTTGGCAAAAGTGTTAGAAGTTGTTTTGCCAATGTCTTTTTACCAATGAATGTGGCAGTTCTGTTCAGATTTTGGAATAAAGAATGCTCTCCAAAAATATCTAAATCATACGCGTAAGGATGATGAAAATCATTAAATTCCTGTCCGTTTTCAAATGGAACATTTTTTCTTTCCAGATAGGAAATTTCATTCTCATTAATTTTAAATAGCGCTTGTTTGATTTGCTTTTTAAAAACTAATCCGGAATGGAAACGCATCAAAACTATAAATAATCCAAAAAAGAACACTGCTAAAACTATAAAAAAAACTTCGCTCGTTTTAATATAATAATACATAAACACTAAAAAAAGTACAATAGTAAAAAGCCTAAAAATGCTGATACTATTGTACTTTTTATTGATTGTATTTAGCGCTATTGAAAAATCTTCTTTTTTTGCTTTGTATACTTCCATAATTCATTTGATGAACTACAAATATAACGCTTACAAAAACAATTCATTCATCATATCAAGAGGAATAATTGATTCTAAATCCTACACTGAAATTCATTTTTACAATGTTTATAATTAAAACATCTTTAATCAATGTGAATGGCCAAAATTGGAATATCAAAATTTGGAACCATTTTTTTAGTAAAACTTGGTTTAAACAATCCTTCAAAAAAACCTCTTTTATAAGTAAGCATCGTTAACACATCGATGTCTTTGTAGAGAATAAAATCCAATATAGTTTCTTTTATTTCATCACTGGTAATAACAAAAAACTCTATGGGTTCTTGCATAAACTCAGTTTCCCATTTTTCTATTGTATCTTTTGAAACATCTGAATTACTTGTTTTCACATAGAGACATTTCACTTTTGCATTTGTTTTTTTTGCAATATCTAATACCGTTCTTAGTGCTTTTTTATCTTTAGGTCTAAAACGGGTTGTAAATCCAATCGTTTCAATTTTTTTGTATTTTGCTTCTAATGGTACGCACAGCATCGGGACTTCAATTCCAATAATTGCTGAACCTGTATTACTTCCCACAAAAAAAGCTTCCCATCCAGTAACCCCTGAAGTACCCATCACCACAAAATCTATTTTATCTTCTTTAATCGCTCTTTTAATATTAAAAAGCAAATCACCATCCATAAGCCTGTGTGTCATCTTAATTTTATCGAGATTACGTTCTTCGGCTATGGCACGAAGCTTTGGAATCTCTTCTTTGAACATATCAAATTGAGATAACTCCAATGAATCATAGATAACCGCATAATTTTCAGGAAAAAACTGATTATCAAATACAGGCAATTCAAACGTGTGCAATAAAACAAGTTCACCATGAACTATTTTTGCAAATTCTAAAGCATGCACAAAGGCATTTGTGGCCACTTCAGAAAAATCTGTTGGGAATAGAATTTTTTTCATCGTATTAAGTATTAAAATGATTCGTTCATCAAAGTTAATTATAATAACAAACATTTAACATGATAATTATCAGATATTTACATCAATATTAATATAAAACCACTGAGAATCATACTCTTAATCTAAAGACTTAAAATAACTTTATAGTCTAATGAAGAGCTAAAATAATTTTATTCATGAATAGCCAGAATGGGCACATTGACGTGAAAAGCTAATTTTTTAGAAAGACTGATTTGAAATAGTTTTTCAAAGAAATTTTTATGATAGACATGCATCACAATCATATTAATTTTATGTAATTCAATAAAATTTAAAATAATCCCTTCTACATCATTGCCTGTTATGGAATGTAACAAAATGTCTTGGTTGTTAACAATTTGATTCCAATCTTCTATATCATCATTTTCATAATGAGATTTTTGTACACGCAAACAATCAATATGTGCTTTAAAAACTTTGGCCAATCCCCTTACCCTTTCTAACGAATCAATATCTTCAGTTCTAAATTGCGTGACAAAAAGAATTTTTTTTATGGGTTGATATCGACAATGTTCAGGTATTGCCAAAACAACAGTTTTAACATCATTCATCACTTTAGTTGCAACCGTTCCCAAGAATGTTTCTTTTAATCCCGTAGCACCTTTAGTTCCCATAACCACAAAATCAATAGTTTCTTCCTTAGTTATTTTTTTAATTTCATGAATCAAGTTACCCAAAATCAAAACATGACTTATCTTAATATGTTCCAAATTGTTTTTTTCAGCAATACTTCGTAAAATGGGAACTTCATCTTTGTAATTCTCAAAATTACTCAACTCAGTAACATCATAAACTTCATGTAAATATTCCGAAATATTAATATAATTGGCTTGTGGTAACTGATAAACATGTAAGGTAATAATTTCGGCATTTATGGATTCCGCTAATTTTAATGCATAAATAAATGCATTATTAGAAACATCGGAAAAGTCGGTTGGAAATAGAATCTTCTTCATGATACAATTAATTAATTGTTAATCAATTATTTACATAAAATTACAACAAAAAAACAAATTAATTAGAATAATTAACTGATAGTCTCATTATTACCTGGAAATAAAGTTAATGGTTTTATGCCTGCGTCTTGTTGCGTTCTCATTTTTACTTACTTTTGCATAAAATTGATTTAAAAAATATGATTCCAAATGATTCTATAGTAGCATTAGCAACTCCATCGGGAGCTGGTGCAATAGCCGTAATCCGAGTTTCGGGCGAAAATGCCATTGCTATTGGTCATTCTGTTTTTAAATCCATTAAAGACAAAGATTTAAGGACTCAAAAGACGCATACCTTGCATTTGGGTCATATTATTGACGGTGCCAAAACTTTAGATGAAGTATTGGTATCGCTTTTTAAAGGCCCCAACTCCTACACAGGCGAAAATACGATAGAAATTTCCTGTCATGGTTCTACGTATATTCAACAGCAAATTATTCAGTTATTGCTTCGAAAAGGATGTCGTATGGCTGATGCAGGGGAATTTACGTTAAGAGCTTTCTTGAACGGAAAACTGGATTTATCCCAAGCCGAAGCTGTTGCAGATTTGATTTCATCCGATAATGAAGCCTCACACCAAATAGCAATGCAGCAAATGCGTGGTGGTTTCTCTAATGAAATTGCCAAACTTCGTGAAGAACTCTTGAATTTTGCCTCGTTAATAGAACTCGAATTGGACTTTGCCGAAGAAGATGTAGAATTTGCAGACCGTACCCAATTTCATGAATTACTAAACCGAATTGAGTTTGTACTCAAACGTTTAATCGATTCGTTTGCAGTGGGGAATGTTATCAAAAACGGAATTCCTGTGGCAATTGTTGGCGAACCTAATGTGGGAAAATCAACGCTTTTGAACGCTTTATTGAACGAAGAACGCGCTATAGTTTCGGAAATTGCAGGAACAACTCGTGATACTATTGAAGACGAATTGGTTATTGGTGGCATCGGTTTTAGATTCATTGACACAGCCGGAATTCGGGAAACAGAGGATATTGTGGAAAGTATTGGAATAAAAAAGACTTTCGAAAAAATAGAGCAAGCACAGGTAGTTTTGTATTTAGTTGATGGTTGTCAGTTGTCAGTTGATGGAAAATTAGATAATTTACTAGTGGAAATCGGAAAAACAAGAAACCAATTTCCACTAAAACCAATATTATTTATCATCAATAAAAAAGATTTAATTTCACCTGAAAACTTATCTGTAATCAACAAAAAACTAACAACCAATAACCAACAACTAACAACCATTTATATTTCTGCAAAAGAAAAAACAGGTGTTGATGCACTCAAAAATCAATTGCTTTCGTTTGTAAATACGGGTGCTTTGCGTAATAATGAAACGATTGTTACTAATACCAGACATTACGATTCTTTACTAAAAGCCTTAGATGAAATTCAGAAAGTAAAATTTGGCCTTGAAACCAATCTTTCGAGTGACTTGATGGCTCTAGATATCAAAGAAGCCTTATATCAATTTGGAATGATTACTGGTCAGGTTACCAATGATGAATTGCTGGGGAATATTTTTGCGAATTTTTGTATTGGAAAGTAAATATGTTATCATCCTCAAAAAAGCCCTCTCAACAAACAGAATCTTCTACTCCTATTTTACCTGCTAAGATGAGGTAATTGCTATCAAGCAATATAATTATTATTACTTGTAAACAAAATTGTTTACATTTGCAGATATGAAATCTTTAATTGAAAAATACAAAGGAATCCATCCAGGAATAGTATTAGAACGGTTGTTGTCTAAAAAGGTAATGGCTCAACGTCCTTTTGCTCAATCCATTGGAGAACATCCACAAACCCTAAATGCCATCACGAAAGGCAAGAGAAAACTCAATATAGCTCTAGCATTAAAAATTGAAGAAAAACTGAAGTTAGAAGAAGGAACTCTTGCGCTACTTCAAACTTATTTTGACATTCAGGAAGAAAAAAATAAAACAAAACAAAACACCCCTGACCTAAACCTTTTAAGAAAGTCTTTATTTTGGGACACTGATATTTCTAAAATTGACTGGCAAAATCAAAGTACAGCAGTTATAAAAAGAGTATTTGAGCGTGGCAGTGAAATCGAAAAAGAAGAAATCAAACGTTTCTATAAAAGTGCAAGAATTAAGACTGTTCTAGCAAAAACCAATCGAAAACCCTATACTATTTACAAAAACAAAGAAAAAGCATAATGCTACACTATACCGCTGTAAACGATTTATTAAAGAATAGCTTACTACAAGTAATGAAAGCCGAGGTTTTCAATGATTTTAGGCTCGTTGGAGGTACAGCATTGAGTTTACAAATTGGTCATAGAGAGTCCATAGACATTGATTTATTTAGTGATTTAGAATATGGAACAATAAATTTTAATGCAATAGAAATCTATCTAAAAGAAAATTTTAAATATGTAGATTTTTTGAATACCATTCCAGCAATTGGAAAATCTTATTTTATTGGTGATGATAAAGAAAACACCATAAAACTTGATATTTATTATACCGACAATTTTATTCAGCCTTATCTTGAAGTTGACGGTATCAGAATAGCAACTATTGAAGAAATTATCGCCATGAAAGTAGATATAATACAACGCGGGGGAAGAAAAAAAGATTTCTGGGATTTGCATGATTTGCTTCAATCTTATGATATAGGTCAAATGTTAGATTTCCACCAACAAAGATATCCGTATTCACATGATACTGATTTGATACTCCACAATTTCACTTCCTTTGACCTTGCTGATGAAGATTTTAATCCTATTTGCTTCAAAGGAAAACATTGGGAATTCATAAAGGAGGATTTTGAGGAAACTATTCTAAAATATAAAAACAAATAAGACACTATCCTAAAAAGGGTTCAACTTTAATTATGAACTGCCCCCAAAAAGTTAGACACTATTTGGGGGCATTTTTATGGAAAGAAAAGTCAAACTCCTATATTTTTAAACTTACACACTTTTTAGGATAGTGTGATAAAACAAAAAGTTTTAATAGGACTACCTGATTCTATACTTTTTATTCCAGGGATTCATTAATACTAACACACTACATCTCGTATCCCTGTCTATCTAGCAAAAAGATCTTAAATAGGTGTTTTAATATTTTATCAAAACCTACAAATGTGAGGCAATTCAATGATTAAAAGTCTCCGTTCACTTACTTCTATACTCTAAAAAATAAATTGTATTTACTTTTGCATTATTTTAGTATTATGAAAAAGAGCTTTATCTTTTGTTATCTATTTTTACTAACCCATTTTACAGGTGTTAGTCAGGTAGTCTATAAAAAAGAAAATTTAAAGTTCACAAATGGATTACCTTCGGATATTGTGCTTTGTACTACAAAAAAAGATGGTAAATTATATGTGGCAACCCAACGTGGTTTGTGTCAATATGATGGATATCGATTTATTAAAAGCCCTAAAACCTTTGGGTTAACCAATTCGTTGTTTGCAAAAAAAGATAACATTTACTTTTATTCAAGTGGCATTGGCTTATGTAGTATCCGAACTGTTTTTGATAATCCACAAGTCATATCCAGAGTCAATTACAATGATAGTATTCCTAATAACGATCATTATGATAACTTATATGTTGATCGATTTAAACGTATTTGGTGCAGTGACCAAAACAGTATTAAATATTTTAAAGATTCCGAAAAACGCTCTTTTAAAACAGGTAATCATAATAAAGAAATTACTCAAAACATTTCTTTTTTAGAACCTAATCTTTCTGAATTATGGATTGCTACTGCAAAAGGGGTTTTGGTATATAACAGTCAATCAAAAAAAATCCAGAAGCATTCTAATCCCGAATTAGCAAATGCAAATATCGTTTCAGCAACAGTAATTGGCAGTTTTAGCTATTTTACCACTATTGATGGTGATTTATTGGTTTACAACGCTCTTAAAAAAAAGCTATTCAAAGAATCAGTTGTGAAAAATCCTAAATCACCACTCCATTTAGTCCGCGATTCAACGGTGGAATCCAATACTGTTTTTTTATATGCTGAAAATGAAGTATTCAAGTATAATACCATTACAAAAACAAAAACTATAATTTATAGTACTTTATCAAGTACTATAAATCATGTTTTTTATGATACTGAACTGCATTTATTTTGGATTTCAACCACCAAAGGATTAGTGAAATTATCCAAAATTAATGACAACATTATCACTTTGGATATACCCAATCCTAAAACAGTTGTTTCAATAGTTCAAGATTCAAAACAAAATATTTGGTGTGTTACAAAAACAAATGAGCTTTTTTGTTATACCAAAGACAAACATTGGAACACTTATTTGTCTCCAGATTCCGATACTAAATTTCAGCAACTGTCCCTAAAAAAAAACAGTTTATACTTAGCTGCAAATGACGGGATATATACCCTTATAAATGGTGGTTTGAAAAAGCAAATCCTCTCAAAAATAACCATTAAAAAAGTAATTGTTGACCAACAGAATCTTCTTTGGGTATTACCTATTTCTGGCCCTATAAAAGTATATGACGGACTAACTTTTAAGGAAAAAAAGGAATACCTATTGAATAGTAATTCCTATTGGAATGAAAATACTTTCAATGATATTGCTGTTTCACCAACCGGTAAAATATGGTTAGCCAGTTGGATGCCCAAAGGATATGGTATTTCTTATTATGATGAAAAAAAACATCAGTTTATACAAATCGATAATTTAACTGAATATAAAAACAACACCAAGTTTGTAACTGATTATTTTAACCGAATTGCTTTTACAAAAGACAACCAAATTCTATTTTCGGGTTATGGTGGTTGGAACATAGTTTCTCCAAAGGGTGAAATTATAAAATCTTTGAATACAGACTTATATCAAGTAGCTAATGATCATATCGAAGGGATTTCCAAAGATACTAATGGTAATATTTGGTTTGCCTGTGCAGAAGGATTGAATCAATACAATTATAAAACAGACAAAGTAGTTCGAGTATCTTCAATTGACGGATTAGCATCCAATGATATAACTAATGGTTATTATGCCCTCCAGAACAACCAATTGATTTTAGGAACTGATACTGGCATTCAGCTTGTAGATTTGAATAAAATAACAAAAACACAATTAATCAATGCATTAGAACTAACAGCTGCCGTAAAAGATGGCTCTTATTTACATCCAAAAAATAACACATTGGTTATAAATTATGATTACACTGAATTAGACCTTCTTTTTTCAGCATTATCCTTTTCAGAAAAAGAAAAAATCATCTACCGCTACCAATTTAAAGGCGAAAAAAAATGGAATTATTTAGGGGCAATACCTAAACTTTCGTTGATAAAACTGTCTCCTGGAACGTATACAATTACGATTCAAGCTGGCGATAATTTAGGCAATTGGCAACCTAAATCATTAGCATTAAAACTACAAATAACGTCCCCTTTTTATTATCAATGGTGGTTTCTTGTGTTCTTATTTTTAGTAGTTGCTACAATTGGATTTTTTATAAACCGCTATTTAGTCCAACAAGAAAAGATAAAAGGAATTTTAAAACGAAAAATAAAAGATATGGAAATGCAAACACTTCGTTCGCAAATGAATCCGCACTTTATTTTTAACACCATGAATTCCATTAATAGTTATATCATTCAAAACCAGAAAGAAATTGCCAGCGATTACTTAACTCGGTTTTCTAAACTGATGCGTAATATTTTGGATTTGTCCAAGCAAGAATTTGTTGCTCTAAATAAAGAAATCGAGACGCTTTGTTTGTATTTAGAATTAGAAGCCTTGCGTTTAGAAAATAAATTCGATTATTCCATCGTGATAGACCAAGATATAGACCAAGAAAACACCCCAATTCCCCCATTAATTATACAGCCTTTTGTAGAAAATGCTATCTGGCATGGGATTCATAATAAAAAAACACAGGGGACAATTTGTATTGCAATAAAAAATATTTCAAAAAATCAGATTGAAATTACGATTGAAGATGATGGCATTGGACGAAAAGCAGCAGGACTTTTGAAAACCCAACAAGTAAATCATAAATCCTATGGAATTGATATTACCATGAACCGTTTGCAATTATTAGATATCAAGAATAAAGTTTCCATTATCGATTTGTATGACCACAACCATATAGCCTGTGGCACCCAAATTTCAATAGTAATAACCGTAGAATAATTATGACAAAAGCACTTATTATAGACGACGAAAAACACTGTATAATTACTTTAGAGCACTTACTTTCTCAAATCGAGAATGTAACTGTTGTAGCAACAACCCAAGACAGTACTTTATCTAAAAAACTAATCGAACAATATCAGCCTGATATCGTTTTTCTAGACATTGAAATGCCAGAAATGAATGGTTTTGATGTTATTAATCAGTTTGAAACGCTTCCGTTTAAAGTTATTTTCACTACTGCTTACGATCAATATGCGCTAAAAGCATTGCGAATGAATGCTTTGGATTATTTACTAAAACCCATTGCCAAAAATGATATTACCATTGCCTTAGAAAAATATCAAAATAAAGAAATGGAAATCAGCAAAGATCAGGTACAAAATTTACACTTATTCAATAATGGCAAAATGCAAGATACCATTGCGCTTTCTACACAACAAGGATTACTTTTTGTAAAAATTGATGATATTATGTATCTCGAAGCCAGCAGTTGCTATACCTTCATTGTCATGAATGATAAAACAAAGCATTTGGCGAGTAAAACAATGGCTACTTTTGAAGAAGTTTTGAGTGACAATCCACTTTTTTTTAGAACACACAAATCACATATTGTCAATTTAAAATTCATCAAACAATACCTTCGTGGTGAAGGCGGAGAACTCATCATGCAAGATGGAAATAATATTGCCTTGAGTAGAAACCGAAAGCAAGAGTTTCTGAATTTATTTAAGAAAGTGTAGTTTTTTAATTTGTTTACAAATCCTTCTCTCCGAAGGATTTTTTTATTTTCTCTATTTCGTCTTTCAATAAGTAAAACTTACTCTACGCTTGTTTAAGGCACTTTTACTACTAATTTATTTAGAGATTTACATTAAGTAATTCGTTGAAAACTTAAATCACAAGTAATAAATTAGAGCTAAAAATTGCATTTTTAATTTAAAAAAAACTTAATTATGAAAACCAATAATCCAAAAATTATCGGTCTTGTTTTACTAATAGTAGGACTTGGTGTAATCTGGTTTTGGGGCAGTATTCTATATCAAATAAGCTCTCTTCCTTTAACAGGAACCACCACCGAAGCCACAGTAATTGGTTATAAAGTAAGTTCTAACGGTGCAAGAATGGTTCAAAATGCAACTTCTATAAAAAACTTTGCATCAGGTAGAAGTCCGTTTTTTGAATTTGTTTCGGATAAAAATGAAATGATTAAAAATTATAGCAACGCACCACAAATTTTTGT
>JBJOQF010000202.1:0-15883 GCA_046050185.1 Bacteroidota bacterium | reverse complement strand
TTTTTTGTGCGCAAAATTATTTCGCCAAGAAATCCGGCCAAAAATAATTGTGTTCCCAATACCATTGTTGTAAGCGCAATATAAAACCAAGGATTATTAGTCACTAGGCTATAGCGCATATTATTATACATATGATATAGTTTTGAAACACCAATATATCCAGCTAATAAAAAACCAATGATAAACATTAGAGAGCCTATTGCACCAAATAAGTGCATTGGTCTTTTTCCAAAGCGGGAAAGAAACCAAATGGTAATTAAATCCAAGAAACCATTGATGAAACGTTCCATTCCAAATTTAGTTTCTCCATATTTTCTGGCTTGATGCAGAACTACTTTTTCGCCAATTTTACCAAAACCGGCATTTTTTGCCAAAACCGGAATGTATCGGTGCATTTCACCGGATACTTCAATGTTTTTAACCACAACATTTTTGTACGCTTTTAAGCCACAATTAAAATCGTTCAATTCAACTCCAGATGTTTTTCTGGCAGCCCAATTGAATAATTTAGAAGGTAAGTTTTTGGCAAAAACGGAATCGTAACGTTTCTTTTTCCAACCGGAAACCAAATCATATTTGCCATTTACAATCATTTCATATAACCCAGGAATTTCTTCCGGACTATCTTGTAAGTCGGCATCCATAGTGATAATTACATTTCCTTGAGCTTTGGCAAAACCAGCATGTAATGCTTGTGATTTCCCAAAATTTTTCATGAAACGAATTCCTTTTACATGAGTATTTTTATGTGCAAATCCTTCAATAATGTTCCAAGAATCATCCGTGCTTCCATCATCCAAAAAAATGATTTCATAGGTGTAATTATTTGATTGCATCACTTTAATGATCCAATTGTAAAGTTCTTTAAGCGATTCCTCTTCGTTAAGAAGCGGTATGAGTATAGATAAATTCATTACTATTATTAGTGTGATGTAGATTTACTTTTAAAAAATGCTGCCATGATTAACCCTAATATGGCACAAAAAAAGATATTGAAAACAGACCCTTTCAATTGTTCAACTATTGAATAAGGATCAGTTTCTTTTAACTTTGAAATTGTTTCATTTAAAGAGGATGCTGTTACTCCAAATTTTTCAGAAGTACTAATTAAATATTTTATGGTTAAATCTAAGAGAGTAGCTTTTACTGATGGATCTATGAAATTAAACAAAATGATTTTGAAAGCAACAGAAATAATCACTCCAATTACTGCCGTAATAAAATAAGTAGTGAAGGCTTCTTTAAAAGGGAATAAGCCATTTAATTCTTTTTTTGTTTTAGAAAGCGATACAATTGGAACAATGATAAAAACAGAAAAGCTTAAAAGTGTTGTCCACCAAGCGATAAATAACTGTATGTCTATTGCATACATTAAAGCGGTGATTAATGATAATATTATTCCAGTGATTATCCCAAATGTAATTCCGTTTCTTTTTATAATTTCATTAACCATCAGCAGTGTTTTTTATTAATCCACAAATATAGCAATTCCCAATATATTCGAAGATAAAAATCGCTTTTTACGATTATATAAAAAAAGTGAAGCAAAGATTTGATTATTGAAAAATAATTGTAAATTTGCAAACTCAAAATAATAGTGTAAAACAAAAAGTTATAAGGAGTTTATACCTTTTCTGTTAGAAGAAAAGCTTCAAAACAAGTTATAATTGAAACAAATAAAAAAGATTTAAGATGAAAAAAGGTGTACACCCAGAAAATTACAGATTAGTAGCTTTTAAAGACATGTCAAATGAAGATGTTTTTATTACTAAATCTACTGCAGATACTAGAGAAACAATAATCGTAGACGGTGTAGAATATCCAGTTGTAAAAATGGAGATTTCTAGAACTTCTCACCCTTTTTATACAGGTAAATCTAAACTTATTGATACTGCAGGACGTATTGATAAATTCAAGACTAAATACGCTAAACACGTTAAATAATTTTAACTTGTTTTTAAATACATTGAAGCCTTCCTTTTGGGAGGCTTTTTTATTTTTATCTATTTGAAAACTTTGTAACTTTGATGTCAATATTATTAAAAGGATAGCTTGGTAAAATTAATTTTCGAATCAACAAATAACCGAATCAACAAATAAACAATTTTATGAATTACATACTTTTTGATGGCCCGTCGCGAAATGCATTATTGCCCTTTACTTTCACACGTCCGGTTGCTGATATTCTTATTGGGATAATGACCATTCGACAAAAATGGGAAATGCGTTTGGGTTCTACTACGACAACATTGACAGAAGAATATTTATCCGAAAAATATCCAATGGTAGAACTGGAAGAAAATGTAATGATAAACGCTTCCTTTCTGCCTAATGATGTTTTGGTCGAAATGGTCAGTAATCTGGAGTCAAATCAGGCTATCTTCAAAGGTGATGAAGTAATTGCTTTTCATACTAATGAAGATCAGGAAGAAGTAGATTTTGATACCTATGAAATTATAGAATATAACGACGATTGTTTAACGGTTGAACATACTTGGGATATTTTTTCCAAAAATGATTCCGCCATTCGAGAGGATTTCGAATTCTTGACCGAAGACAGAAAATCACAACCCATTCCAAAAAGTGTCAATGTCATCTCACCCGAAAATATATTCATTGAAGAAGGAGCAAAGTTAGAGTTTGTTACTTTAAATGCTTCTACAGGTCCCATATATATAGGTAAAGATTCTGAGATTATGGAAGGCACTGTAATTAGGGGGCCTTTTGCGTTGTGTGAAAATGCGGTAGTAAAAATGGCTGCCAAAGTTTATGGTGCAACAACTGTAGGTCCGCATTCAAGAATTGGTGGAGAGGTTAATAATGCCGTATTGTTTGGTTATTCGAATAAAGGACATGATGGATTTTTAGGAAATTCAGTACTTGGAGAATGGTGTAATATTGGTGCTGACAGTAATAATTCGAACTTAAAAAATAATTACGAAGAAGTAAAATTGTGGAGTTATGAAACCGAAGGTTTTGCAAAAACAGGACTTCAGTTTTGCGGATTGATGATGGGGGATCATAGTAAGTGCGGAATTAACACGATGTTCAATACTGGAACGGTAGTGGGAGTAAGCGCTAATATTTTTGGAAGCGGATTTCCGCGTAATTTTGTGCCGAGTTTTTCTTGGGGAGGCGCATCCGGTTTTACAACGTATATTACCAAAAAAGCTTTTGAAACGGCTCGATTAGTAATGAGTCGCAGAAACGTGGAATTTGATGAAAGAGAAGCTGCTATATTAGAACATGTTTTTGAGGAAACTAAAAAGTGGCGTAAAGAGTAATGCAATATAAAATCATTTGAAAGAATGAAGAGTATAGATCTGAAAAAGGGATTATAGGAAATTTGAAATAATAATTTCTTATAATCCCTTTTCCAAATTGTCTAATTATCAATTTAATCTATCTTTGCACTTTCAAAAAAAATGTTCAAAAAGTATAAACTATAGCTTTAAACATTTTGACATTAAACTTTAAATAAAAACAATGATTACAGTTAACGATATTTCTGTGCAATTTGGTGGCACGACACTTTTTAGTGATGTTTCTTTTGCTATAAATGAAAATGATAAAATTGCCCTAATGGGTAAAAATGGAGCAGGAAAATCGACGCTTCTTAAAATTATTGCGGGTCAAAGTAAGCCTTCAACCGGTAATATTTCAGCACCAAAAGATGCTGTTGTGGCGTATTTGCCTCAGCATTTATTGACTACAGACGGTGCAACTGTGATGGAAGAAACTTCTAAAGCCTTTGGTGAAGTTTTTGCGATGAAAGCCGAAATCGATGAAATCAATGAGCAATTAACGATTCGTACGGATTATGAAAGCGATGCATATATGAAATTGATCGAAAGAGTTTCTGACTTGAGTGAGAAATTTTATGCGATAGAAGAGGTAAATTATGAGGCAGAAGTAGAGAAAATTTTAATTGGTTTGGGTTTTGTTCGTGAAGACTTTAGCCGCCAAACTTCAGAATTTTCTGGAGGATGGAGAATGCGAATAGAATTAGCTAAAATCTTGTTGCAAAAACCAGATTTAATTTTACTTGATGAGCCTACTAATCACATGGATATTGAAAGTATTCAATGGTTAGAGGATTTTTTGATTAATTCAGCCAAAGCGGTTGTGGTGATTTCTCATGATAGAGCTTTTGTAGATAATATTACAAATCGTACCATTGAAGTTACAATGGGGCGTATTTATGATTATAAAGCAAAATATTCTCATTATCTTGAATTAAGAAAAGATAGACGAGTTCATCAGCAAAAAGCATATGACGAGCAACAACGAATGATTGCTGATAACAGGACTTTTATCGATCGTTTTAAAGGAACATTTTCTAAAACGGATGCCGTTCAGTCCCGTGTTAAGATGCTAGAGAAACTGGTTATTGTTCAGGTTGATGAGGTGGATACTTCGGCATTGAAACTAAAATTTCCACCTGCCGCCCGTTCAGGACAATATCCTGTAATTGTTAAAGATTTATCGAAATCTTATGGCGATCATGTAGTTTTCAAAGAAGCGAATGTCGTAATTGAAAGAGGTCAAAAAGTTGCTTTTGTAGGTAAAAATGGTGAAGGAAAATCGACAATGATTAAGGCCATTATGAAGCAAATTGAAATTGATGGAGGAAGTTTGGAGATAGGGCACAATGCGCAAATTGGTTATTTTGCCCAAAATCAGGCGGCTTTATTAGACGAAAACGCAACTATCTTTGAAACTATTGATGATATTGCCGTAGGTGATGTTCGTACTAAAATTAAAGATATTTTAGGGGCTTTCATGTTTCATGGTGATGATGTAACTAAGAAAGTAAAAGTGCTTTCTGGTGGAGAGAAGACCCGTTTGGCAATGATTAAATTATTATTGGAACCTGTGAATTTATTGATTCTGGATGAGCCTTCGAATCACTTGGATATGAAAACCAAAGATATTATCAAAGACGCATTACGTGATTTTGACGGGACATTAATTCTAGTTTCTCACGACAGGGATTTCTTGGACGGATTAGCAACTAAGGTTTTCGAATTTGGAAACAAAAGAGTGGTGGAACATTTTGAAGACATTACTGGTTTTCTGGCAAATAAAAAAATGGAAAATTTAAGAGAAATAGAGAAGAAATAACATTCGGTTTAAGTAAACGGAATTTACATTTTGAAGAATAGAAAAAGGTATACGAACAATGTATGCCTTTTTTTGTTGCAATTTAATATTGTTTTTTTCTTGTTTTAGTTTTTATATTAAATTAGTTAAATTGCTTATAATGAGGTATTTGAATTTATTTTTTGTACCTTGTGTTATAATTTGGGTTTCAATGTGTAAAATTTAAAATCATGAAAAAATTAATTTTATCCTTTGTATTCTTAACGACTTGTTTGTTAAGTTTGCCTGTGTTTTCTCAAATAGAAAATGAACCGATGGCTTTAGGTTTGCCAGGAGATAACCTAAATCTGTATGCTGTATTAGATGTTTTTCAAAAATCAAAAACATTAGAAGAATTTGAAAGAGCAATCAATAGCAACGATAGAAATATCAATAATCTGGATTTGAATAATGATAATTTAACAGACTATATTCGAGTAGTTAGTTATAGAGATGGTGACTCTTATTCCATTGTGCTTCGTGTGGCAGTAAATAGGTTGGAAGATCAGGATGTTGCTGTAATAGAAGTCAATAAAAATAGATATGGAAAGATTGTTGTCCAAATTATAGGGGATGAAGAATTATATGGTGAAGATTATATTGTGGAGCCAAACTCAGAAAATACTTTTGGAACCCTAAATCCTGGTTATAGAGGTAATGAAAGAGTTTTTAGTGATACGTATTGGAATGGTGTTTTTTATGTTAATGATTGGCCAATAATAATTAATTTATTTTCACCATCATTTGTAATTTATATTTCTCCATGGCATTGGGGATATTATCCTTATTATTGGCGTCCTTGGCGTCCTATTTATTATTATAATTATTGGAGTTTCCACAGTTATTATTATAGAAATCCATTTTATCGCAGAACGAGATATGTAAGATATCCAGTTCCTTATACTTATTATTCTAACAGAAGAGCCAGTTCACCAATAGTAAGAAGAAATAGGGCAAATGATATTTATAGAAGGACTTATGAGGGAAGAACTTTTAGAAGACCAGAAATACCTGTTTTTCCAAGAACTCGAGAAATAAAACCCAGAACTCGTCAAGAAAACGCTCCAGAGACTCGCCCTGTTCAACCTACAGTGCCAAGGAATCAGCAACCTAAGCAGAGAAATCGCCAAGAAAACGCTCAAGAGACTCGTCCTGTTCAGCCTACAGTGCCAAGGAATCAGCAACCTAAGCAGAGAACTCGCCAAGAAAATGTTCCGGCGAATCGTCAGTCTATGCCTAGAACAGATAATCCAACACGTAAAAGGGAGAGAAATTAATTTGAGTTTTTGAATAAAAAAAAGAGCTATTGTAAATTAATAATGGCTCTTTTTTTTTACAATCGAATTCCGGGAGGAAGTAACTCTTTGTAAATAGGATTTTTTTTGAAAAACAACACTATTTTAGGTAGAATCGGAACGACTTTGAATTTTCGTTCAATTGCAATTTCCATGATGTTTTTTAGAAAATTAGATATAAATTCCTCATCGTTAAATGATTCTGGAACATTGATTTTTGTCAAAAATATTTTTTTCTCCTGAAACGAATATTCAACAGAAACCAATCCTTCGTTAACTATAGTTTCAAATTGTCTTGCAAAAGTATTGTCTTTGATTTCCATAGTGATTGTGGTCTCCATACTAATTTATCTGTGATTCATTGGTACTTCTACCAAAAGTATTTTTGATTGGGTTATAATCTTGATTTCAAATTGATCGAAATTAGTTATTCCCATGGCATCTCTTGCCTTCAAAATTTGATTATTAACTTCTATTTCGCCTTCAATCAAAAACAAATAAACTCCATTTTTAGTGATTTTAACTTCGTATGTCGTAGAGGTGTTGTTAGCGAAAATACCTAAATAAAAAAAGGTTTTCTGGTAAACCCAAAGCGCATTTCCGTCATTACTGTCTTTTGGCGAAACAATATTTACAAAGGTATTGATTTGATTTTCAATATCAAATGATTTTTGTGCGTATCTTGGTGTAACGGCTTCTTTGTCAGGGAATACCCATAACTGTAATGTTTTGGCATTGTCTTTTTGACTGGCATTCATTTCAGAATGTTCCACTCCGGTCCCGGCACTCATTACCTGCACTTCTCCAAAACGGATTACGCCTTCATTTCCCATGCTGTCCTTGTGTTTTAATCCTCCTTCAAGAGGAATGGTAATGATTTCCATATTGGCATGTGGGTGAGTACCAAAGCCTGTACCTCCAGCAATAGTATCATCATTTAAAACGCGTAACATTCCAAATTGTACTCGTTCCGGATTGTAATAATTTCCAAATGAAAAGGAGAAATTGGCTTTAAGCCAACCAAAATCTGCCTTGCCTCTTGTGTTCGATTCAAATAGCTCTGTAGTCATAAAGTATTGATAATAAAAAGGGGGAATTCAGGTAGTTTTCGATAAAAAAATTAATTTTATACAAAATTCGCTATAAAAAAGCGGAATGCTGTCATGAAATCATTAAAAAAATATGAGTAAAATTCCAGTTTATCTGATGCCGGGATTAGCGGCAAGTAAGGCAATTTTTGAGCGGATTGCGCTTCCGGAGGATGTTTTTGAAACGCATTTATTAGAATGGGAGATTCCGCTGGATAATGAATCTTTAATAGATTATGCGAAGCGAATTGTTGAGAAAATTAAACATAAAAATCCTATTTTGATTGGAGTTTCATTTGGCGGTATTTTGGTTCAGGAAATGGCAAAATATATAGATGTCCGAAAAGTAATTATCATTTCGAGTGTGAAAAGTAATTTGGAATTTCCCCGCAGATTAAAAATTGCCAAAACTACTAAAGCTTATAAGCTGATTCCGATGAATTTGATTTTAAACATGGAAAGTCTGGCTAAATTTTCCTTTGGAGAAAAAGTAAATCAAAGACTGAAATTATATGAAAAGTATCTTTCGGTTCGGGATATTCGTTATTTGAACTGGGCGGTAGAACAAGTTGTGCTTTGGAACAGAGTGGTTATTGATGAAAACGTAATTCATATTCATGGAGATATGGATGATGTTTTTCCTATAAAAAACATTAAAAACTGTATCGTTGTCAAAGGAGGAACGCACATTATGATTTTGAATAAATACAAATGGTTGAATGAAAATTTACCTAAAATAATTTTGGAATAGGTATTAATAACAAAGGGTCAAATGTGTGTTATTTGACCCTTTGTTGAATTATAGTAATAAGTTACATTTTCTTCATTTGTTCTTTCATCATTGTAATCTGGTCTTTCAGCATATTCTGTTTGTCTAATTTTTTAGCTTCGTTCAATAGGGAAGTGGCTTCTAATTTTCTGCGACGGGTCATAGCAACTCCAGCTAAGTTTAATTTGGCTACAGCTAAATCCATATCCATTGATAATCCTAACTCAATTGCTTTCTTGAAATATTTCTCAGCTTGATTGATATTCGTTTGCGAAAGCATGATTCCATGTAAGTAATTAAAGTATCCTTGTTGTTTTCTTACTAAAGCAGTTTCAGGGTTTTTGATGTAAGCCAACCATTTTTTAGCACCTTCAAAATCTTGTTTTCTTAGTTTTAAGAAGGCAAGTAAGATGAATTCGTTTTTGAAGTAAAGAAAAATAGGAATTGCTGTCAATAATATAAGGAATATTCCATTACCGATATTTCCTTCTGTGAATTGCCAAATGCCAGTAGCTATAATAAGTCCGGCAATAATAAGTTTAATATTTCTGTGAAACATAATGTGTTTATTTTAAGATCACAAATATAGTAAAAGGAATTGAAAATATTTTTACAAAACTACTTGTGAGAAAAAAAAGTCTTTGTATATTTGCACTCGGTTTTGGAATAACAGTTATTCGAAATTAGGAAGACATATAAATAAGATTTTAAAGATACAAAGCAATGAGCAAAAGAACGTTTCAACCATCGAAAAGAAAAAGAAGAAATAAGCACGGATTTATGGACAGAATGGCTTCTGCTAATGGAAGAAAAGTTCTTGCGCGTAGAAGAGCTAAAGGAAGACATAAATTGACTGTTTCTTCTGAACCAAGACACAAAAAATAATGTTTTTATAAACATACATAAGGCGTTACTTTTTTTAGTATCGCCTTTTTTTATACCTTATCGTTAAAATAAGATTAAAAGTTTAATGTTTAAAGGTTTAATGTTACACAACTAACCTCAAACCTTAAATTTTAAACAAAAAAAACTAACTACAATTATATACAATGCCAAAAGATACATCCATAAAATCAGTTTTAATAATAGGTTCAGGTCCAATTGTTATTGGTCAAGCATGCGAATTTGATTATGCAGGATCACAATCTGCACGCTCAATTCGTGAAGAAGGAATTGAGGTTATCCTGATTAACTCGAATCCGGCAACGATCATGACCGACCCTTCTATGGCCGATCACGTTTACTTGAAACCATTAACGACCAAATCAATTATTGAAATACTTAAAGCACATCCTCAAATCGATGCTGTTTTGCCTACTATGGGTGGACAAACTGCTTTGAACTTGTGTCTGGAAGCTGATGAAAAAGGAATTTGGGCTGATTTTGGAGTGAAATTAATAGGGGTTGATGTAAACGCCATTAATATCACCGAAGATAGAGAGCAGTTCAAACAATTACTTGAAAAAATAGGGGTTCCTGCCGCACCTGCAAAAACGGCTACTTCTTATCTTGAAGGAAAAGAAATTGCTCAAGAATTTGGTTTCCCATTAGTAATCCGACCTTCCTTTACTTTAGGCGGAACAGGAGCTGCTATTGTTTATAAAAAAGAAGATTTTGATGAACTTTTAACCAGAGGTTTAGAAGCATCGCCAATTCACGAAGTCTTAATTGATAAGGCTTTAATGGGTTGGAAAGAATACGAATTGGAATTGTTGAGAGATAAAAACGACAATGTTGTGATTATCTGTTCTATCGAAAATATGGATCCAATGGGAATTCATACCGGAGATTCCATCACGGTTGCGCCTGCAATGACATTATCTGATACGACTTTTCAGAAATTGCGTGATATGGCCATTTTGATGATGCGTAGCATCGGAAATTTTGCTGGAGGTTGTAACGTGCAGTTTGCCGTTTCGCCTGACGATAAAGAAGATATCGTAGCAATTGAAATTAATCCTCGTGTGTCTCGTTCTTCGGCATTAGCATCAAAAGCAACGGGTTATCCTATTGCAAAAATTGCTTCTAAATTAGCTTTGGGATACAACTTAGATGAATTGCAAAATCAAATTACAAAATCAACTTCGGCTTTATTTGAACCCACTTTAGATTATGTGATTGTAAAAATTCCACGTTGGAACTTTGATAAATTTGAAGGAGCTGACAGAACATTGGGACTTCAAATGAAATCCGTTGGTGAAGTAATGGGAATTGGACGTTCGTTCCAAGAAGCCTTACACAAAGCGACACAATCACTGGAAATCAAAAGAAATGGTTTAGGTGCTGACGGAAAAGGATATAAAAACTACGAACAAATTATCGAGAAATTGACTTTTGCAAGTTGGGATCGTGTTTTTGTGATTTATGATGCTATCGCAATGGGGATTCCATTGAGCCGCATTCATGAAATCACCAAAATCGATATGTGGTTCCTGAAACAATACGAGGAGCTTTATACGTTAGAAAAAGAAATTTCAAACTATAAAGTAGAATCTTTACCAAGAGAATTGTTGCTTGAAGCCAAACAAAAAGGTTTTGCTGACAGGCAAATTGCACACATGATGAGTTGTTTAGAAAGTGAAGTGCATGCGTTGCGTTCTACTATGAACATCAATCGTGTATTTAAATTAGTAGATACATGTGCTGCTGAGTTCAAAGCGAAAACGCCTTACTATTATTCGACTTTTGAAGCCGAAATAGAAAAAGCGGACGGAACTCGTTACGTTGACAACGAAAGTATTGTTACGGATAAAAAGAAAATAATTGTTCTTGGGTCAGGCCCAAATAGAATTGGACAAGGAATTGAGTTTGATTATTCTTGTGTCCACGGGGTGCTTGCCGCCAAAGAATGTGGCTACGAAACCATCATGATCAACTGTAATCCAGAAACGGTTTCGACTGATTTTGATACAGCGGATAAATTGTATTTCGAACCAGTTTTCTGGGAACATATTTATGATATTATTCAACACGAAAAACCAGAAGGAGTAATTGTACAGTTAGGTGGACAAACCGCCTTGAAATTAGCTGAAAAATTATCTAAATATGGTGTGAAAATCTTAGGGACTAGTTTTGATGCTTTGGATTTAGCCGAAGACAGAGGTCGTTTCTCTGATTTGTTGACAGAGTTGAATATTCCTTTTCCTAAATTTGGAATTGCAGAAACAGCGGATGAAGCCGCTGCTTTGGCTGATACTTTGGACTTTCCATTATTGATTCGTCCTTCTTATGTGTTGGGTGGTCAGGGAATGAAAATTGTAATCAACAAACAAGAATTAGAAGAACACGTAATCAATTTATTGAAAACTATTCCAGGAAATAAATTGCTTTTAGATCATTATTTGGCTGGTGCAATTGAAGCTGAAGCCGATGCTATTTGTGATGGGGAGAATGTGTACATCATAGGAATTATGGAGCACATCGAACCTTGCGGAGTGCATTCAGGAGATAGTAACGCTACTTTACCACCATTTAACTTAGGTGAATTTGTAATGCAACAAATAAAAGACCATACGAAAAATATTGCGTTGGCTTTGAGAACCGTTGGTTTAATCAACATTCAGTTTGCTATTAAAGATGATATCGTTTACATCATTGAAGCAAATCCTAGAGCATCTCGTACGGTTCCATTTATTGCTAAAGCTTACGGAGAACCTTATGTAAATTATGCGACTAAAGTAATGTTAGGTGAAAATAAAGTAACCGATTTTACTTTCAACCCACAGTTGAAAGGATATGCCATCAAGCAACCGGTTTTCTCTTTCAGCAAGTTCCATAATGTGAACAAAGCATTAGGACCAGAAATGAAATCAACAGGAGAAAGCATCTTGTTTATTGATGACTTGAAAGACGATCAATTCTACGAATTGTACTCTAGAAGAAAAATGTATTTGAGTAAATAAAAACTTGGATTTATTGATATTGAAAAGCCCCAATTTAGATTGGGGCTTTTTTATGGAATAGTTTTGTGTTCTATGCAATATTCTCCAATCCACCCGGAAGCGGTCTATAGGCATAATAATGCAAGACTTCTTCAATGGCTATTTTTAAGGCCTCGTTTATTGGGAGTAAAGCAGTGGCTAGCCTGTTGTCAATTTGTGAAAGTTGCATGTAATAATCCGAAAAAATGGGCACGTATAATCCTTTGCTAATGGCTTCTTCAGTATCCTTGTAGTTTTGTTGTTGTTGTTCTTTGATTATTTTGCAAGTAGCTAATCGCAGTTTGCCATATTTATCTCTGCTGGCGGCATACCCAAAAAGCCTGCAAATCAATCCGCGATAGCGATAGTTGCTACAGCTTCCGTTGCTGCGGTCCAAGACTGCAAGTGGTCGGTATAAATGACAGTTGCTATTGGATTTATTATTCAATTCCACTAACATTTCTTCGGCTTTACCATTTAAAAATAGGTATAATGCCCAAGGCAAAAATTCTAATGGAGAAGCAACGATGTCTGGTGTAGAACAGCATTTGCCACAGCCAGTACGACAATGTAAATTAGTTTCTGATTGGAAAGCACTAATTTCATTTTCAAGACGGTCGAATAATTCTTCAACCAGCCGAACCTTATGTTCTATAGACATTGATTTTTGTGTAAGGTAGTCTATTAAAAAAGGGTAACTGTATAATTAAGTTTTACTTAATAATTTGTAAGGTTTGTTTTCAATTGCAAAGCTTTAAACAGGAAGGAAGTGTTTTTTAGTTACGAATCAGTCTTCCCTTAAAAATTCAAATATTTCATCATCCTGAATGATAGTTACTTTGCTGCAATGTGACAAGTGGGAAAACGAATAAGGTTTTCTGATATTGAAGAATCCACTGCCGGCTAACCTAAATTTTCCGGTACATTCTGGAATACCTGCTGATGAATATCGGTTTATCAAATATCCTTCGTCAATTGGTTTCAACCAAAACCAACCTCCTGCGACTTCACCACCCAACCATTGACTGTCTTTAGGAATATTTTCGGGTCTTGTTGGTGCCGGTAGTGTGCCTTTTACGTTTTCTTTGGTGTATACTGTATTAGAATGATGGAGTTGTCTTTTTGGATTATCAGCAGCAATTTCAGGTATAATGATTTTATCCGAAAGACAGTTGATATTGGTGATGGGCATGGGTTTGAGACGCCATAAATAGCGCAATTTAAAACGGTATTTTAGCGCAGGCGCTCCAGCCAAAATCCCGTTTCTCACAAATCGGCAACAATTGATTCCATTAATTACAAATGGTCCAAAAGGAATGGCCTTTTTACTTTGCAATTCTTTAATCTTGGATCTGGAGGACTCAATATTTACAGGACAATAGGAAGCATATAACGGTCCCATGCCAAAAGTAGTTCCGTTGTTTTGTATTTCATTCAAGAGTTCTTTTATATTCGTTATTTTATTATTGGAGAAGTTGGCCTTGGTATGAATTTCAAGATTTGCATCTGTAGAAACATCCCGAATTCGTCCATGCTGATACGGAGCATGGTATCTTCCACAATCAAAATAAGAACAATTGCCTGAGACGACATCTACTAATATCAATGATGCATGACCTACTTTATATTGAAAGTTTTTGTTATGACCCAACCAGCGCATTGGTATATCATACCAAGAACCGGGCTGTTTGCCAATAAATTCAGGCCAGGCAATTGCTATTGCCATTCCGTTATGTTTAGCCATTTTAAAACGTTTTGGGGTTATTCAATTTTTTTATCTTTTGGCATTGTTCCAAAAATAATGTCCCAAAGAGGAAATGTTAGACCATAAGCTACCGTTTCATTTTTGTAATGGTGTAGAAGATGGTGTTTCCATAGATAACTAAAAAAGTTTTTGGGAGGTTTAGTCGTATGTATAAAGTAATGTAGAGACAGATAGTACGAATACCCCATTAAAAAACCTGGAAAAAATATAAACACATACTTGCCAATAATAAGCCAGAAAATAAATATAAATAAGCCAGCGAGTGGTATGGATACAGGAAGAGGTAAAACCAATCGTTGTTTGTCCCGGGGAGTAGTATGATGCATTCCATGAATCTTGAATATCAATTTTTTAGGGTTTTTATATTCTGCCGAATGATAAATAAACCGGTGTATTAAATATTCGGCAAGTGTATAAACAAAGGTTCCCGAAAGAAATAAAGCTATATAGCCAAGTATCGATAGCTTTATTTTGATTATACCAAAGAGGAGTATGCTTAGCGATATAAGTGCTAAAGTGGCGATTACAAACAAAGCATTGGTTTTTGTAAGACTTTCCAAAATTGGATTTTCAAAAAGTCGTATGGATTCCTTTGAGTTTTTCATATTTGTTTGTTTTTAATGCTTCCGACACTGTAAAATTGAAAATATTTAATGTTTCGATTTTGTCAATAAGAGTTATGAAATAATTTTCATTCTCCTTGGTTTTTCTCAAAATTCACCATCCAATTCACACCAAATTTATCAGTAAATGTTCCAAAATAGCCTCCCCAAAAAGCCTCTTCCATTGGCATTGCTACTTTTCCACCCGCTGAAAGAGCATTAAATAGTTTATCAGCTTCTTCTTTACTTTCGGCATTGATAGCAAGCGAAAAATTATTTCCGTAAACAGTTTTAGCTCCAAATGATTCGAAGCTGTCACTTCCTGATATAGCAGTTTCTTTACTGATGGGTAAGGAAATATGCATTATTTTTTCGGCATCTCCGGGAGGACAAGTTTTGCCCTCTTGCATAGGCATATCTTTAAATCTTCCAAAATAAGAGAATTCACCTCCAAACACTGATTTGTAAAAATTAAACGCTTCTTCGCAATTTCCATTATAGGTGATATACGTACTTACTGTTGCCATAATACTAATGTTTAAATGTTAGATTGTTTGTTTTTTAATTGATTACATAGTTTTTTAAAAAAGAATAAGTACCATTAAAAAGTGATTTTTACAGATAGTGCCGGTTGTGAATTTAGAGCTAATGAGCCTTGCATGGGGCTGAAAACAGGTTGGTTAATTAAAGAAATAGTTGCCGCTTTTCGAGCATTATTTCCAGACATTATAAAAAAAGGAATGCTTCCCAAACCAGAAACAACACCTCCCAACATAATAAAACCATAGGCATCTGTTGTTGAATTAGAACTACTATACCAGCTATCGCTAAAACCAATTACCCCCACTACAGTCATAAGAGTTCCGCCAGAGAGTAAAATCCAACCAGTAGTTTTTTGGTTTTTACTTTTCTTCAAGTAATATTCTTTAGAAAATTCATTATTCGGTATGGTCTGGCTAAATGCATTTACCGTAAAAAGTAAAAGCATTAGAAAAGTAATTGTCTTTTTCATGATAGTACGTTTTTTTTGCCGACTCTTTCAATAGGCAGTTTTCGGCTTAGCTGTTTTGTATTTAAGTAAATAAAAAAAAAGATATTTAGGATAATTTTAAATCAAAAGAACTATGATAAATAACTGTAATTATTGGAAAGTATAGGTCAAAAAATTACATTCTTACTAGTCTTCTTTTTTTATCAGGTATCTTTTGTACCAGACAATAGCTAAATCTGCTACTTCTAATAATTTTCCTGGTTCTTCAAATAAATGAGTGGCTCCTGGAATTATTTTCATCTCTTTTACAG
>JBJOQF010000201.1:0-7395 GCA_046050185.1 Bacteroidota bacterium | reverse complement strand
ATTGTAATTCATACTTTGGTCAAAACCATGAGAACCGCCAATAGTCGCTTTAATATCTTTATACTTGATATTGAATGGTTTTATATTCACTTTTCCATCTTTAAAAGTAATCGCTGCTTTTAAATCATTTAAATTGATTTTGCTTACATCGATGAATTTCAAATTAGAACTCAAAGCCGTTAACAAAGTCGAATTATTAGAGTTTACTGTCGTTGAAAGCAACTGTCCCAATAAATCTCCTGTAAGCGTTTTCAAATCAGGCGTTAGTTCTGTTGCATCAAGATTTCCGTTCAATTTGATGGTTGAATTCAATTTTCCGTTGATGATTCCGGCTATTGGTGCTATTTTTTTCAACATGTCAAGTTGAGTAAAGGATTGAGCAATATTTACTTGATTTAAATTCAAATCCATATTGAAAACAGGCGTTTTTCCTTTTGTGGAAACTGCTCCATTCACACCAATTGTTCCTCCAAAAATAGATGTTTTTACGTTTTCTAATGTCACTTTTTCATCCTTTATAATCAGTTTTCCCGAAACATCTTTCAAGGTCAAATTATCATATAAAACCGTAGTCGCTTTTGCGGTAAGCGTACAATTTAGGAAAGCTGGAATCTTCATTGCTTCCGCTTTTTTTGTTTGCTTCGCCTGTTCGCTGTCGCTCGGGTCAGTTTTAGTTTTTTCACCAGTTGTCATAAAATCATCCACAGCCAATTGTTTAGAATTCATATTGAAATTTCCTTTCAATTCTTGGTTTCTAAATATAAATCCGTAAAAATTCTCTAAAACTCCTGTCACGCTAATGTCACTTTTTCCAGTAGTTGCATTAAATTGTTTTAAATTGACCTGACTTGGATTGAATTGTACTAAGGCATTGCTAATATTCATTGTTTTGCCGTTTTCATCGGCATAGTTGAAACCGGATAAACTCATTGTTCCGGCATTATTAATATTTTGATATTGACTTTTCTCTACGGATTGCATATCAAATTTAGTAGTTACATCGGCTTTTAAAATCCCTGATAAAGGCTTGTCTAACTTTATAGGATACGCTTTGGAAAGATTGGCTAAGTTGATGGTTCCTTTTAAAGCGGCATCAACTAATGCATTTTGGGTAATGTTTTTGATATTGGCTTTAGCATTGAAAACATCCTCATCTATTTTGAAAGACAATTTATCAAGATTGACGTAAGTATCGTTTAGGATTCCTGTTTCATTGATTATTTTAGTATCAATAACTATGTTTTGAACTGATTTTGGTAAATTAGGATATTGAAAGGAAGCATTATTGGAGGCAATTTCGATTTTGAATTTTGGAACAGTTGTGTCAGAAAATAGCCCTTTTGCAAAACCCATAACAGAAAAATCACCAGTAGTTTTTACATTATCCAAACTCGAAGCATAAGCTGCCGGAATAACTCCCAAGAAATTTTTGAAAGATGAAGTTGGTGTTTTGAATTTTAAATCATATTGTTGACCTGCTTCCACCATTTGAATAAAACCATCAAATTCTAATGGCAATTGGTTTATTAAAGCTTTGTTTTCTTTGAAAGTGTATTTACTTTTTTCTAAATCAATGCCTAAAACAGCGTCTAAAGTCAAAGAGACGTTTTTCATATAATTGACTTTATCCATGTCTAGCGTGACTTTTGCCGTTGACTTGGTAACTAAATCTAATTTTTGTGCTGCAAAATTTCCTGTTCCTTCATGGTTTAAACTGTCGATTACCATTTTGATTTTTGAACTTTCGTCAAAATATTTGAACTTGAAATTCTCGATTTTATAATTCTGAATTTTTAAGGATAGTGGAGTGCTTTTATCATCATCCGTAGTTTTATTATCTTTTAAAGCGATGTCATAATTCCCGATTCCGTCTTTATTGAATATAATATTGATTAAACCGTTTTTTGATGTTATTCCGTCAATATTCATGGCTTCATCTTTACCCTTAAAAAGTTCCTTAATCGACATTTTTAAATTCAATTCGCCTAATGAAATCAGTGTGTCGCCTTCAAATGGCGCTTTGTTAATAATGACTAATTTATCTAGAGTCACGTTCGCATTTGGAAAATTTTTAAATAAACTCAAATCGGCATCTGCAAAAGAGATTTTTGCATCTACTTTTTCATTGATAGCTTGCGAAATTTTGGTTTTTATTTGATCTTTAAAAAAATAGGGAATGGCAAATAAAGCTGCTGCGAGTAGGATAACTAGAACTCCAATGATTTTTAAAATTTTCTTTAGCATAATTTGATTTCTTAAGATTTTAAAAGTTTAGCAAAAAATGGTGCTTTCTTCCCACAAAAATAAAGGATTATTATTTATGACTTTTGTAATGTTTTCATAAATAATGAAACACGTCTTTTTTAGATTAAAAAATCCGTTTAAGTGTAAACTCAAACGGATTTTCAATAATATATTGTATGGATTTATTTGATATTAATTTTAAAAGGCATCATGGCTTGAACCCCTTTTTGAGCTTGCAATCTTTTTACTTCTTCCATGATTTTATAGTTTTCTTCGCCAATTTCTTCCTTAATAAAGGATTCTTTAGACCTTGCAAATGGCAGATTAGCTAAAAGATCATTAAAGTCTTTTTCGTATTCAGGATAGTTTTGTGTGGAGTAACTATTTGTTTTTGCTAAAGCAGCAGCTTCGTGTATAGCATCATTCAAACCTCCAATTTTATCTACAAGTCCAATTTTAACTGCATCAGAACCAGCCCAAACTCTTCCTTGCGCGATGGCATCTACTTGCGCAAATGTCATTTTTCGTCCCTCAGCAACATGCGTCACAAAAGTCTTGTAAATATGTTCAATTTCTTCTAGCGTAACTGCTTTTAGGTTTTCATTCAATGGGACAAAAGGACTGTATCTTGCAGCGTTTTCATGTGTTTTTATTTGTTCTACATTTATCCCGATTTTCTTTGTCAATTGACTGAAATTAGGCAATATTCCAAAAACACCTATTGAACCGGTAATGGTGTTGTTTTCGGCAAAAATTTTATTCGCGTTGCAAGCAATATAGTATCCTCCTGAAGCCGCATAATTCCCCATAGAAACGACTACGGGTTTTACTTTTTTAGTTAATTCGACTTCTCTCCAAATCAAATCCGATGTTAAAGCATTTCCACCGGGACTATCAATTCTAAGTACAATCGCTTTTACATTCTTATCTTTTCGAGCTTCAATTAATGAGCGACGCATAGAGCCTTCCCCTATAACATCAACATCACCTTCTCCACTATGAATTTCGCCTTGAGCATAAATAATGGCAATTTTATCATTGGCATCAGTATTTTTTGAAGTAGTCGCTACTTTTTTGGCATAATCCAAAATAGTTACTTTATTGTAATCTTCGTCTTTTTCTACTTTCAATAGGTTTTTAATGGCATTATGGTAAACATCTTCGTAGGCCACAATATCAACTAAACCTTTTGATTTTGCCATTTCAGGAGTTCGTGCCAGAAGTCCGTTTGCAATTTCGTTTAGTTTTGTTATGGATATATTTCGGCTTTTAGAAATATCAGTTGAGACAGCATTCCAAATAGAATTCAATAAAGCGGAAGTTTGTTCTCTATTAGCATCGCTCATTTTGTTTTCCAGAAAAGGTTCTACAGCACTTTTATATTTTCCGTGACGTATTACTTCCATTTTTACACCTGATTTTTCTTGAAAGTCTTTGAAAAACATAATTTCTGCAGACAATCCTTTAAAATCCATTTCACCAACAGGATTCAAGTAAATAGGTTTAGCAACGGAATTTAAATAATATTCTCTCTGAGAATAGGAATTAGCGTAAGCCATTACGAATTTTCCTGATTTTTTGAAATCCTCTAAAGCGTCTCTTAAAGCTTTACTTTGAGCCATTCCTAATTGGGATTCATCATTCAAGATTGAAATTCCTTTAATATCAACGTCTGTTTTTGCTTCTTCAATAGCAGTTATAATATCAGTCAAACCTATGTTATTACCATCAGAAAAAATGTTTACCCAAGGGTCTTTAAATTTGCCGGCGTAGTCATTTTTTATTTCTTTTAAGTTTAATTCGATAACTGAATTATTTTTTACGGTTACGCCTTCGGATTCACCACCAAAAATGGCTCCTATAATTAGTATTCCAAAAAAGAACAACATAAAAAAGATGAAAATACCAATGATGGTCGCTAACACATTTCCTAAAAACTTCATATTTATATTTTTTTTAATAAGTCTTAAAAGAGGTTGAATTGTTACAAAATCAATTTTTTATATTCTAAATTTAGTTATCAACACTCTTTGCAAAGATACTTCTATTCTAAAATTCTTTTAGTTAATTTGTGCTTAATATGAAATCACAACATCAAGTTATTTTATCAATAGGAAGTAATCAAGGAAACCGATTAGAAAACATCGAGTGTTGCTTGCAATTGATACATCAGGAAGTAGGAACGGTAATCAAAGTTTCAAAGCTGTATGAAACGCCATCTTGGGGATTCGACAGTGATGCATTCTATAATTGCGCATTGGTAATTCATACTTTTAGTTCCGCAAATAAAATTCTGAATCAGATTTTAAAAATTGAAAAAAGATTGGGTCGTATTCGTAATGAAGAACCAGGATATCAATCCCGTATTATAGATATTGATTTGATTTCTTTTGATGAGGATATTGTTGAAACCGAAAAGCTTCAAATTCCACATCCATTAATGCAAAACCGAAAATTTGTTTTATTACCCATTCAGGATTTGAATTTAGACTGGAAACATCCAATTCTTAAAAAAACAATTTCGGAATTGCTTGATATTTCTCCGGATCAAAGTGTTTGCAAAATAATACAAGATTTAGAAAACCCTTTGCAAAGTATTGCTTTGGAACAATTTAATTACGTGGCTTTTGAAGGTAATATTGGAGCTGGCAAGACAACTTTGGCCATGAAAATTGCGGAGGATTTTAATGCTAAAACAATTTTAGAACGCTTTGCAGATAATCCATTTTTACCTAAATTTTATAAAGATCAAAATCGATACGCTTTTCCGCTTGAAATGTCATTTCTCGCTGACAGGTATCAGCAATTATCAGATGATTTAGCTCAATTTGACTTGTTTAAAGAATTTTTAGTGGCTGATTATCATATTTTTAAGTCTTTAATTTTTGCCAAAATAACACTGGCCGAAGATGAATACCGTTTGTACCGAAACCTATTTGATATCATTTACAGAGAAATGCCAAAACCGGATTTGTATATATATCTATATCAAAATTCAGAACGGTTATTACAAAATATTAAGAAAAGAGGCAGAAGCTACGAACAAAAAATTCCAGCAGATTATTTAGATAAAATTAATAACGGATACCTTGATTATATTAAGTCACAAACGGAATTGAATGTTTTGATTATAGACGTTTCTAATCGGGATTTTGTAAAAAATCAAGCGGATTACCTTTTTGTTTTGAATGAAATCCAGAAAAAAATAATCGATTAAAAATCAATTTAAGTTATCTTTTTAGAGAGAAATGACCTCGAAACGCGGGCTTGTCTTTTTCAAGTGTTATTACATACCAATAATCTGATGCGGGTAAAGACTTTCCGTTTAGGGTTCCATCCCAATTAGGATTTAAAGAATTTAGAGTAGTAATATACTTTCCGTATCTGTCAAATAGCTGTACTTCTGCCAAAGGATATTTTGTCATTCCTTTTATTCCCCAAACATCATTGAAGGAATCGTTATTTGGAGTGAAATATTTAGGAATACCTACAACCACAATTTCTTTAGAAACCATTCCACAACCATTTTTATCATTGATAAAAACTTCGTGAATACCAGCGGGTACATTATCAAAGAAATTAGAGTCTTGCCAAAAATTACTGGAGTCATCCAAGCTGTATTCGTAATCACCAGGTCCTGATGTGTTAACGGTAACTGAATTAACATCGGTCAAATCTACGATGTCGATAGAATCAATAGTTGCAATATTTGAGGCAGAAACAGTTATGGTTTTGATTCGGCTGCATCCGGTTTGATTTATTACTTCAACGGTATAAATGCCGATGGTATTTACGTCCAATGTTGGTGAATTATTAGCTAAATTAATTCCGTCTTTTTTCCATACATAATTATAATTTCCGATAGGAGAACTGTCTAAAATTTCTGCATCAAGCGTTACAAAAAAAGTGGATAGATTGGAGCAAATCAATTTGTTTGCTTTGCCATCCAAATTCAAGTTGATTTTTGGAATTGGATTGATAACAAAATTTAATGTTGCAGTTGCAGTACAACTTGTGTTAGTTGGGTTTTCTACAGTAACAATTACATTTTGAGTTTCTGTTATAAAAGGATTTGGTAATGGACTGGGTAATAAATTGCCGTTTTTGTCAATATATTTAACAATCATTCCTGTTTGTCCTCCTAGAATAGTGGCTTCAAATGTAGCGGTGTCAAAAGCAAATTTACCATCTTGATCTAATGGATTTGGTTCGTCATCGCAAGCTGTTGTTAAAGCAACTGGAATAGCGAATGCTACTGGTAAATCATCTACAATAAATTCAATGGTTGTTTCGTCAAAACATTGTAATGCGGAATTATTGGTTACAACTGCTTTTATGGTTTGTGATGCTGTTGTAAAACTAACTGGAAATGGACTGCTTATCAAAATTCCGTTTGAATCTTTTAGAGGATTATTGTTTTGGTCAAAATAAGTGACTGTTACGTTAGTTTGTCCATTCAATAAGGTAGATTCAAGAGCTGTAGTATTGAAAGTGAAAATTCCATCATGATTGTCATCACATTGTCTTGGAATTAATACTGAATTTGCTGTAGGCAAAGCTTCAATATTTAAAGTTAAAAAGGGACCCAAACCATAACAAGCATTATCCAAGTTACTATCTATACGGACCCAAATATTTTGCGAATTTGGATAGCCAATATTTCTGTAATTTGAAATATCTGTAATTACATTCAGTTCCGCCAAGGCGTCAGCTTGGTTTCTGTAGTAATTGATGGTGTAAACATCGGTTGAAGGTAAAAGTGCATGTATTGTAGTTTTAGATGATGTCAAGTCAAAACTTGCAATTCCGTCTCTATCATTGTTATTAAGAGTATTGTTTCCATTGCTGTCTAAAAAATCATCACAAACAGAAGGCATTATAATTTTATAGTTTGGATTGATGTTGGTAGCGGGAACTATTAATTCTATTTTGGCTACACTATAACAACCGGTAGTTTTATTTGTTGCTCTTGCCCAAACGTTCATTGAAGTTGGTGTTGTATTTTCAAAGGTCAATTCGTCCAGTATTAAATCAGTAGAAATTGCATTAGTTGCGCCTGCTAAAGTGGTATAGTAAGTAAAAGTTTCATTCTGGTAATCTGCAGAAATCATATTGTTATTTACTGTTAAGTTAAAAAGAGTTTTTCCATCC
>JBJOQF010000200.1:0-10125 GCA_046050185.1 Bacteroidota bacterium | reverse complement strand
AATCATATTAAGAGAAATAATAATACTAAAAACACATTGACATAACATAACGGTCTTACTTTCGCAAAAACTAAAAATGAAAAGAAAAAGAAAAATCCCGCTTGTAGTTATAAGTGATGTACATTTAGGAACTTATGGATGTCATGCCAAAGAGCTATTACAATATTTAAAATCAATAAATCCACAAACATTGGTTTTAAATGGAGACATCATCGATATGTGGAGTTTCACAAAAAGCTATTTCCCAGCTGCTCACATGAATGTATTGAGACAAATTATAAAAATGTCTAATCTTGGCACTCGAGTAATTTACATTACCGGAAATCACGATGAAGCTTTACGAAAATACTCTGATTTTATTTTAGGCAATTTTGAATTAGTGGATAAACTAATTCTGGATTTAGATGGCAAAAAAACGTGGATTTTCCATGGAGATGTATTCGATTCTTCTACTCAAGGCTATGCCAAAATACTGGCCAAACTAGGTGGAAAAGGCTATGATTTATTGATTTTGATTAATAGCTTGATTAATTGGTTTTTGGAAATCTTAGGCAAAGAAAAAAGAAGCTATTCCAAAATGATTAAAGACAGTGTCAAGAAAGCGGTTTCCTTTATATCTAATTTTGAAACTACCGCAGCAGAAATAGCCATCCAAAAAAAATACAGTTATGTAGTTTGCGGGCACATTCACAAACCCCAAATGAAGGAAATAGAAAATGAACACGGAAAAGTGATGTATTTGAATAGTGGCGATTGGATTGAAAACCTTACTGCATTAGAATATAAAAAGCAAAAATGGAGTCTTTATCAATATAAAACAGAGCACTACAAAGACTCTGAGACCCAAGAGGAAAAAATAGTCAATGATATTGTGAACAAAATCCTTTCCTAAAAATCGTATTCTGAAAAATATTAGAAGCGTTCTTAAAATCAAAATATACAGTAATGAAAATATTTTATGCTATTCAGGCAACGGGCAATGGTCACATCAGCAGAGCCGTACAATTATATCCTTATCTGCAAAAATTTGGTGAAGTTGATTTTTTCATTAGTGGCAACAATGCCAGCCTTGATGTCAATTTACCTATAAAATTCAAAAGCGAAGGCTGTAGCTTGCATTACAGCAAATGCGGCGGTTTGAATTATTGGGATATTGCCAAAAACATTAAACCAAAACAAATCTACAAAGACGCAAATTCTTTACCACTTAAAAACTATGATGTGGTCATCAATGATTTTGATTCGATTACTGCTTTGGCTTGCAAATTACAAAAGGTCCATTCAATCCAATTTGGACATCAAGCCAGTTTCATATCTCCTTTGACTCCCAGACCTGAAAAAAAGAGCATTATGGGAGAAATGATTCTGAAACATTATGCGCCTTCACCTCAATATATTGGCTTACATTTTGACCAATACGACTCCTTTATACGTCCCCCAATTATTAAAGATGAAATCGTAAATGCCGAACCCAAAAACAAGGGTCATATTACCGTTTATTTACCTTCTTTTCAAAAAGATTGCCTAGAAAAAGCATTCAACAAGCTTCCTAACTTCTCTTTTCATTGGTTTTTGAATGATGTGCAAACCAAACATACTATAAAAAACGTCACTTATTTCCCTGTTAATCAAGAGTACTTCAATAAAAGTCTCATCAATTGCGAAGGAATTATTACTGGAGGAGGATTTGAAACGCCCTCTGAGGCATTATATTTAGAAAAAAAAATACTTTCTATTCCTATTCGAAAGCATTATGAACAAGAATGCAATGCAGCGGCTCTTAAAAAAATGGGGGTTCCTGTACTTTATGATGTTGGGGATGATTTTTATTTAACAATAGAAAACTGGCTTAATTCCCATATAAAATACCCGAAGATACAAGCCAATAATATCCCTGAAACCTTGGAGTTTTTATTTGACTCTTATAATCATAACGGAATCAAATAAAGTATAAAAACAGAAAAGGTGCTCTTTTCAGAACACCTTTTCATATAAAATTTTTGAAATATTAATCATTCAGCATTTTCCACAATTTATCTTTTAATTCTGTCAGTCCTTGTTGGGCAACAGATGAAATAAACATATAAGGGATGTCTTTGAAAGCAACGTCTAATTCTGTTTTCAATTCTGCTTTCAACTCATCATCGAGCATATCGCATTTTGAAATCACCAACAAACGCTCTTTGTCAAGCATTTCTGGATTGTATTTTGTCAATTCGTTTACTAGAATATCATATTCTGCTTTGATATCTGGCGTATCTACCGGAACTAAGAACAATAAAGTTGAATTACGTTCAATATGACGCAGGAAATAATGTCCAAGACCTTTCCCTTCGGCAGCACCTTCAATAATTCCGGGAATATCCGCAATTACAAAAGATTGAAAATCTCTGTAGGCTACAATTCCAAGATTTGGTTTTAAAGTAGTAAACGGATAATCCGCAATTTTTGGTTTAGCTGAAGTCAATACTGATAACAATGTTGATTTTCCTGCATTAGGAAAACCTACTAAACCTACATCAGCCAATACTTTTAGCTCAAGAATTACATCCATTTCTACTCCTGGCAAACCCGGTTGTGAGTATCTTGGTGTTTGATTGGTTGAACTTCTAAAATGCCAGTTTCCTAAACCACCTTTTCCTCCACGAGAAAGTATTTGTTTTTCACCGTCTTCGGTAATTTCAAATAATATTTCTCCGGTTTCTTTATCTTTTACAACTGTTCCTAGCGGAACTTCAATAAATTTATCGTCTCCATCAGCACCTGTACTTCTGTCACCACTACCATCTCCACCATTACCGGCTTTAATATGTCGGGCAAATTTAAGGTGAAACAATGTCCAAAGACCTTTGTTACCAACCAAAAAGACATGACCACCACGACCACCATCACCACCATCAGGACCACCTTTTTCAATAAACTTTTCTCTATGCAAATGCGTAGATCCTTTTCCTCCTTTTCCGGAAGAAACATATATTTTAACGTAATCTACAAAATTCCCTTCAGTCATTTTTTTTTGTTTAAAAGTTTGAAATTTATGATTAAAAAATTAGCTGAACTCCAACTAACCTTAAACCTTAAACTTTAAACCAAATTTTAACCTTTTAAGGCTTTCACCATCACTTTATCAATCTTCACGCCATCCATATCGATGACTTCCAACTCAAATTTTTGCCAAATTAATTTTTCCCCTTGTTTAGGAATATGGGAGAGTTCCGTCATTATTAATCCACTCACCGTGGTTACTTCGTAATCATTGATTAATTCATCTAACTCGAAGTAAGTCAAGAAATCATGCAGTGAATAATGTCCATCAACCAACCAAGACCCATCTTCCCTTTCAATCAGCTGAAAATCATCTTTATAAAAATCCGAAGCATCTCCTACTAAGGCTTCCAGAATATCATTTAAAGTAATTACGCCTTGAAAAACACCGTATTCATCAGAGACAAATGCATAATGAATACCAGTTTTTTTGAAGTTTTCTAAGGCTATGTAAGCAGTAGTTTGCTCCATCATAAAAGGAGCTTCAGTCATTATATCTGCTAAATTGAAGTTTTCATTTTCAAAATGAGCAAAAATATTTTTCAGATTAACGACCCCAACAATATCATCATAATTTTCACTATAAACAGGATAAATAGAATGCAACTCTTTTAGCATGAATTCCTTAACCTGTTCTTTATCAGAATGCAAAGGTAAAAAAACTACAGACTTTCTATGTGTCATCAAGGAGTTTATTTTTCGGTCTCCAATATGAAAAACACGCTCCACAATATCTTGTTCTATTTCCTGTACTTCTCCCCCTTCAGTACCTTCTTTGATAATCGCTTTTATTTCTTCTTCGGTTACTTTACCGTCAGCAGTGGGTTTTATTTGCAAAACATCCAATAAAAAATCAGTTGAAGTGGTCAACATCCAAATAAATGGCGCTGTAACAATTGATACAATTTTCATGGGTAATGCGACAGCTTTAGCTATGGATTCAGGATGATTCAATCCTATTCTTTTAGGCAATAACTCTCCTAAAACCAAAGAGAAAAAAGTCAAGATTACAACTACTATACCTACTGCAACAGAATGGGTATAAGGTCTTATCATTTCAAATCCAAATATAAACGCTTCTACATCTTTGGTTATTTTATCACCGCTATAAATACCGGTAAGAATTCCTATCAAAGTAATTCCTATTTGTACTGTTGACAAAAATTTATTTGGAGAATTGGCTAAATCCAATGCGGTTTTAGCACTTTTATTTCCTTTTTTTGCTGCAGTTTCTAATCTGTTTTTTCGTGCTGAAATCAATGCGATTTCTGACATAGAGAAAACCCCATTTAATAGTATTAGAAAAAATATTATTAGTATTTCCAATTTGTTAGTTGATTCGTTTTTATTTAAATTCTGATTTCCGGATTTTTACTTTCAGAAATCTGTAGTCTGGATTTTTAGCCCAGATGGCAATGAAAAGCCCAGAGTTAAAAAAACTAATTTTTCTTGTCAAAAAAGAGCGACCAAAGGAAGCTCCTTTTATGACTTATAAAAATAGTTTTTTTAACGAGGACTTGTAATGTACAGCTGGAATTGCTCCTATAAATTATCAATGATGTTACTTACTCTTTCAGTAATTTCAGCAATGGAACCTATTCCATTTACGGCGTAAAATTTCCCTTGCTCCTGATAATAATCCATTAAAGGAGCAGTTTTTTCATTGTATTCCTGGTAACGATTTCTAATTTTTTCTTCGTCTTGATCGTCAATTCTACCACTTGTTTTTCCTCTTTCAAGCAATCTTGCAACCAAAATTTCATCATCTGCCTCAAGTGCAATTGTAGCGGCAACATTAGACCCTATCGAAGTAAGAAATAGATCTAAATCTTTGGCTTGTGAAATTGTTCTTGGGTAACCGTCAAACAAAATCCCATTAGTCTCCGGATGTTTATTTACCTCATCTATTAGCATTTTAGTAGTCAATTCATCTGGCACTAAATCGCCAGCATCCATATATACTCTTGCTTGTTTCCCAAGTTCTGTATCATTTTTTAAATTAAAACGAAATACATCGCCAGTGGAGATATGCGTTAATTTGTATTTTTCTTTTAAAAATTCTGCTTGAGTCCCTTTACCTGCTCCTGGTTTTCCAAATAAAACAATGTTAGTCATGTTGTTGTGTCGTTATTCTTTTAATTTATATACTTCGGGTAAATTTCTTCCTAAACCATCATAATCTAAGCCAAAACCTACAATAAATTTATTTGGAATTCTAATTCCAATATAATCTATTTTCATGTCTTTTGTGTATGCTTCCGGTTTGAAAAAAAGTGTTGCTATTTTAAAATGCTTTACATTTTGTTTTTTGAATAATTCTTTCAGTTCTACTAAGGTATTTCCAGTATCGATAATATCTTCTATGATAATAACACTGCGACCGGTCAAATCCTGATTCAATCCTATTAATTGTTTCACTTCGTTTGTGGAAGAAGTTCCCTCGTAAGAAGCCATTTTTATGAAAGATACCTCACATGGTTTTTTATACAATTTCATAAAATCAGAAACTACCATAAATGAACCGTTTAAGACACCTATAAATACTGGTATTTCATCACTAAAATCACCTTCTATTTGAGCAACCATTTTTCCGATTGCAAAGTCAATTTCTTTAGCAGAAATAAACGGAACAAATTGTTTGTCGTGAAGTTGTATCATTATTTTTGTGTTTAAAATAATGCGCAAAGATACAGAATTCGGATTTGACAATTGATAATTGACTATTAATTTGTATTTTTAATTCAAATTCAAATTAGATGCCTTCAGAATTAAACCAAAAATTGGAATATGTAAGCGGTCACCGAGAAAACCGACAAAAACTTGCTCATGAAATTATAGCCAATCCTTTTTTATTTCCAGAATTAATTCAAATTTGCTTTATTATTTCGAATAAAAACGCTCCTAAAGCCTGTTGGATTCTAGAATTTATATCTTATGAAAAACTAGAATGGCTCCAACCGAATTTAGACTTTTTTTGTTTAAACATTAGTATTCTTAAAGACGAAAGCGCCATCAGACCAATGGCAAAAGTATGCCAGCTTTTAGTCAGTTCCCATTTCAAAAATTCCAGTATAGCACTATCTGAAATTCATTTACAGCAAATCACTGAAACCTGTTTTGACTGGTTAATCAACGACACAAAAGTAGCCTCAAAATGTTATTCTATACGAACTTTATATCAATTAGGTAATCATTTCGATTGGGTTCATCCTGAATTAAAAGTCATTTTAGAAAAGGGTTATGCAAATCATACTGCTGCATATAAAGCCGTTGGAAGAGAAATTTTGAAGAAAATAAAATAGCATTTTCCTATTCAATCATTATAAAGTATCTTTGCTCTTCACAAACAACAACCTAATGAATTATTTTTCTTCTGATTTCAAATTGGGAATTCTCGGTGGTGGACAATTGGGCAAAATGCTGTTATTTGACACCCGAAAATTCGACATACAAACTTATGTTCTTGATCCAAGTGATGAAGCACCATGTAAAATAGCTTGTGATAAATTCTTCAAAGGTGATTTAATGAATTTTGAAACCGTTTACAATTTTGGAAAATTGGTTGACGTTTTAACTTTCGAAATCGAGTTAGTGAATCTTGAAGCTTTAGTAAAACTCGAGGAGGAAGGATTAAAAGTATATCCTTCGCCTAAAACGTTGAAATTGATTCAAAATAAAGGAATTCAGAAAGATTTTTATACTAAACACGCGATTCCAACCGCAAACTACAAGCGATTTGGCAATCTAAAAAGTGTAATTGTTGCTATACTGGATTCCAAATTGAAATTGCCTTTTGTATGGAAATGCACTGAATTTGGTTATGATGGAAATGGCGTAAAAGTCATTCGACAAATTTCAGATTTAGACAATTTAGCCAATGTAGAATGCATCGCTGAAGAAATGGTTCCTTTCAAAAATGAATTGGCAGTTATTGTTTGCCGCAATCCATCAGGAGAAATAAAAACCTATCCTGTGGTAGAAATGGAATTTCATCCTGAAGCCAACCAAGTGGAATATGTGATTTGTCCCGCTCGAATTGACGAAAAAGTTGCCGAAAAAGCACGAGAAATTGCATTAAGTGTTTCTGAGAAATTCAATCATGTAGGACTTTTAGCCGTTGAAATGTTTCAAACTGAAGGCGATGAAATCCTGGTCAACGAAGTCGCTCCTCGCCCACACAATTCAGGTCATTATTCTATTGAAGCCAGTTATACTTCACAATTTGAGAATCATTTGCGAGCGATTCTTAATTTACCATTGGGGAATACTGATAGTAAAGTGGCTGGAATTATGGTAAATCTTTCAGGAGAAGAAGGTTATTCTGGAGATGTAATTTATCAAAATATTGAAAAAATATTAGGCTGGAATGGTGTTACACCCCATATTTATGGTAAAAAACAAACGCGTCCTTTTAGAAAAATGGGGCATGTAACTATAGTAAATCAAGACATTAAGGAAGCAAGGAGAATTGCCGAAGATGTAAAGAATACGATAAGAGTAATCAGCAATCAGTAATTCGTTTACAGTCGCAGTTTGCAACTTTAAACCTTAAACTTTAAACAAATACAACAAAATGAGCAAAGTAGCAGTAATAATGGGAAGCATATCCGATATGCCCGTAATGCAAGAAGCAATAGACATCCTAAAAGCATTTGATATAGAAACAGAAGTTGATATTGTATCAGCGCACAGAACCCCAGAAAAATTATTTGATTTTAGTAAAAACGCTCATACTCGTGGCATTTCGGTAATTATTGCGGGTGCTGGAGGTGCTGCGCATTTACCAGGAATGGTCGCTTCGATGTCACCACTTCCAGTAATTGGTGTTCCAGTGAAATCCAGTAATTCTATCGATGGCTGGGACAGTGTTTTGTCAATTCTTCAAATGCCTGGCGGAGTTCCCGTGGCAACAGTTGCATTAAACGGAGCAAAAAATGCCGGAATCTTAGCCGCTCAAATCATTGGAAGCAGCAACAAAAGCGTTTTAGACAAAATCATAGCCTACAAAGCTGGACTGAAAGAAGCTGTAATCATCGCTTCAAAAAGCATTCACAACAAATAATTTGATTAAACCATTAAGAAATTAAGAGGATTAAGATTTTTTCTTAATGAAACTTAATTCCTTAATGGTTTAAAATAAAAAACAAACCTAAAAGGTTTCAATATAAAAAACGATGAGCGTCTTAACACACCATTTCAATACAAAATACAATACTGCCCCTTTTTCGAAAATTAAAAACGAAGATTTTCTTCCTGCTTTTCAAAAAGGAATCGAATTAGCAAAAGCTGAAATCGATGCTATTGTACGAAATCCTATAAAACCAACTTTCGAAAACACCATTGAAGCATTAGCTTTCAGCGGAGATGTTTTGGATAGAATTTCAAGCATTTTTTTTAATTTGAATTCAGCAGAAACCAATGATGAGATTCAAAAAATTGCACAGGAAGTTTCGCCTTTATTGTCTGAATTTGGAAATGATGTTCGCCTTAATCCTGATTTATTCGCCAGAGTAAAAACGGTTTACGAGCAAAGAGACAAACTGAATCTAAATCCGGAACAAACAACGCTTTTAGATAAAAAATACAAAAGTTTTTCCAGAAACGGAGCTAATTTACCAGAAGACAAAAAGAATTTATTACGAGAAATCGACAAAGAATTATCGAAATTGAGTTTACAGTTTGGTGAAAATGTCTTGGCCGAAACGCAAGCCTATCAATTACACATTACAAACCAAGCAGATTTAGCCGGTTTACCGGAAGGAACTATAGAAGCCGCCCATTCTTTGGCTAAAAGCCAAGAAAAAGAAGGATGGATTTTCACATTAGATTACCCAAGTTATGTTCCATTTGTGACGTATGCTGATAATCGCGAATTGCGCAAAAAAATGGCAATCGCTTTTGGTGCCAAAGGTTTTCAAAACAATGAATTTGACAATCAGAAAATTGTTCTTAAAATTGCCAAATTGCGTTTTGACAGAGCGCAAGTTTTAGGTTACGCCACACACGCTCATTTTGTACTTGAAGAAAGAATGGCAGAAAGTCCGGAGAAAGTAAAAACATTTTCGAATGACTTATTGGAAAAAGCCAAACCTGCAGCTTTGAAAGAATTTGCGCAATTGACTGCTTTCGCAAAAGAGCTAGACGGAATCGAACAACTGGAAAAGTGGGATGGCGCGTATTATTCGGAGAAATTGAAGCAGCAATTATTCAATTTGGATGATGAAATATTAAAACCATATTTTCAATTAGAAAAAGTCTTGGACGGTGCTTTTGCAGTAGCGCAAAAATTATACGGACTCACATTCGAAGAAATTTTCGAAGTGGATAAATACCATGAAGAAGTAAAGACCTACGAAGTAAAAGATGAAGACGATCAATTAGTTGCCGTATTTTATGCTGATTTCTTTCCAAGAAAAGGCAAGCGTAACGGAGCCTGGATGACCTCTTTTAAATCGCAATACATAAAAAAAGGAATCAACGAAAGACCACACATTTCCATTGTGTGTAATTTCACGAAACCGACTGAAACAAAACCATCATTATTAACCTTTAATGAAGTAACAACTTTGTTTCATGAATTTGGCCATGCATTACACGGCATGTTAGCTAACACAACATATCCAAGTTTATCAGGAACTTCTGTGTACTGGGATTTCGTGGAATTGCCAAGTCAGATTCTGGAAAACTGGTGTTACGAGCCGGAAGCATTGGCTTTGTTTGCATATCATTATCAAACTGGCGACATGATTCCGATGGAATTAGTTCACAAAATTAAAGAAAGTGCCAGTTTTCAAGAAGGAATTGCTACGATGCGCCAATTGAGTTTTGGATTATTGGATATGGGATGGCACGCACAAGATCCCTCGAACATAAAAGACATAAAAGCTTTTGAAACCGAACAATTTGCAGCCACACAATTGTATCCTGATGTAAAAGAAAATGCGATGAGCACTTCTTTTTCCCATATTTTTCAAGGCGGTTATTCATCTGGTTATTACAGCTACAAATGGGCCGAAGTTCTCGATGCAGATGCTTTCGAATATTTCCAGGAAAAAGGTATTTTCAATAAAGAAGTGGCAA
>JBJOQF010000199.1:0-10924 GCA_046050185.1 Bacteroidota bacterium | reverse complement strand
TATTAACTTTTTCATAATACTATAAAATTTAAATTATGCAAGAAACAAAAGGATTTAACAAACAATCTGTACGACTTAAATTAAGCTCAGTTTTAATATTGATACTTTGTTTATTCACAATAGTTAACAGCAATGCTCAAACTAAAAATAAGGCTATTGGCAACCCAGTAAACCTTTTAGATGATAATTTAACCTATTGGTATAAATTGATGGGGGTGCCACATAAAACTGTACAAGGTTTACCACCAGGAACACCTACTGGTGATGGAATGTATGGAAAATCTATGGGAGCTAACGACCCTAAAGAAGTGTTTAAAGTGATCACTCTAAATGGCGAAAAGGTATTAAAAGTTACAGGAGAAATATATGGAGGATTAACAACTAAAGCGCAATATGAAAATTACCATTTGCAACTAAAATACAAATGGGGCTCAAAAAAATGGGAACCTAGATTGAATCTATCTAGAGATACTGGAATTATGTACCATCTTGCAGGTAGTGATGAAGATGCCTTTTGGGGAGCTTTTTTGATGGGAGCTGAATTTCAAATTGCTCAAGGATCTACTGGTGACGCATTTTTAATACCTAATAATGATTTTACATCCAATACAATTGCTAATATAAGAAAGGCGAAAGGAGAAAAATGGAATGTAAAATCTCCATTAAATTCTTACTATGGCAATCTGCAAGTGGGCGAATTCAATAGGTCTGAAAACTTTGAAAGTGAACTTTCGAAATGGACAACAATTGATTTATATACTATCGGAAATTCAGCAGTTTATCTTGTTAACGGACACATTGTCAATGCTATACAAAATATAGGCACTCAAAAACAAGATTTGTCCGTAACCTCATTATCCAAAGGCAAAATACAATTACAATCCGAAGGAGCAGAAGTTTATTATAAAGATATTAGCATTGAATCGATCACAGATTACCCAACAGCAATAAAAAAGACTGCAGGTTTTAGCGAAACGGTTCATTGGAAATCAGGGATTGCATTATTTACTTTTAACAATTATTCTTTCCCAGAACAATTGGAATTAGCAAAAAGCACAGGCTTAAAATATATTGAGGGATATACTTTTGGAAAAGCGGGTCCAGAATTACGAGATTCTTTAATAATGAACTTATCTCCGTCAGGCATTCAAAAACTGAACAAAATGGTTCAAAAAAGTGGGCTTAAAATGGAATCATTATTTATTCTCGGAGGAGAAACAATAGATAAGTGGAAAAGAGATTTTGAACTGGCCAAAGGATTAAATGTCAAATTCGTTTCTGCTGAACCTCCATTAGACATGCTGGATGCTATTGATAGTTTAGCAGGTGTTTATGGAATAAAAGTGGCACTTCACAATCATTGGAAAGGTAAAAGTGACTACTGGAATCCTGACTTAGTATTAGCAGCATTAAAAAACCATCCTAATTTAGGAGCCTGTCCAGACATAGGGCACTGGCCTAAAAGCGGTATCAATCCAGTGAAGGGTTTAAAAAAATTAGAAGGTCATATTTTAGGAATACATTTTAAAGATATTGCCGAATACAATAATGTTACTATAAAAGACGTAACAATAGGAACTGGAATGATAAATTTCCCTGAAGTTTTCGCGGAATTAAAACGTCAAAATTTCACAGGAAACATCAATATTGAACGAGACCAAAAAGACCTGCCTAATAATTTGAATTCAGTTACACAATCAATAATGTATTGTGATAAAATCACTAATGTGGCTCCAACAATTAGTACTCCGCTTCCTTTAAGCATTTTAGCAATGGATAAAAGTAATCGTTCAATTCGTCATTCAGTCGTTTTTAAATTAAAAAACACACTGACCGATCTTGATAAAAAACAGTTTTTTGAAGAGGTTAATAAATTAGCAGCTATAATTGGAGTTGAAAAATTTGAAATATTAAAACAAACGAATATAAAAACCAAATTTGATTATGGCATTTCAATGATATTCAAAGATGACGAAGCCTATCAAATCTATTCATACCATCCGAATCATCTTGCTTTCATAAAAAATTATTGGTCGACAAAAGTGGAAGACTTTTTAGAAATAGATTACGAGGCCATTACTGAAACAATAAAATAATTTCAACTAGAATATGATATTAAAAATAGCAACTTTTGACATAAAAGAGCAATCTATTGGCTTTAGGGAATCTCCTTTATTCACCCAATGGAGAGCTATTTTATCTCCTCATTTCCAGAATCCACCTATTGCAGAACATTTTCAAACCATCAATAAAATATAATCAACGCATGAAAAGAATAATTAAAGAAGGAATCGCTTTATTTGAAGCGGAATCTAATGATAAAAAAGTAAGAGAAATAGTTGAAAACGTATTAGAAGAAGTTAAAAATGGCGGTGACGCTGCTGTTCGTTCTTTATCTGAAAAATTTGACAAATGGTCTCCGGCAAGTTTTCTGCTTTCAAAAGAAACAATTGAAGAAATAATTAGTGGAGTTCCAGAACAAGTTTTAGAAGACATTAAATTTGCTCAAACACAAGTTCGAAATTTTGCACAGCATCAAAAAGATTCCATGCATGATATTGAAGTGGAGACACTTCCAGGCGTTTTTCTAGGACATAGAAATGTACCTGTGAACAGTGTAGGCTGTTACATTCCGGGAGGTCGTTACCCAATGGTAGCTTCGGCTCACATGAGTGTACTTACTGCAAAAGTTGCCGGGGTAAAACGCGTTATTGCATGTACGCCACCAATTAATGGACAAATTCCCGCTGCAACTGTTGCCGCAATGTATATGGCTGGTGCCGATGAAATATATTTACTGGGAGGTATTCAAGCTATTGCTGCCATGGGAATAGGAACTGAAACCATTGAATCTGTAGATATGATTGTAGGTCCCGGAAACTCGTATGTAGCGGAAGCCAAAAGACAATTATTTGGAAAAATAGGAATTGATTTATTAGCAGGCCCTACGGAGACTTTGGTAATTGCCGATGAAACTTCTGATGCAGAGATTTGCGCCGTAGATTTGTTAGGACAAGCAGAACACGGACCAACATCGCCTTCTATTTTATTGACCAATTCTGAGAAATTAGCTTATGAAACTTTGGCTGAAGTAGAAAGACAATTAAAAACGTTACCTACAGCTGATGTAGCCAGTATTTCTTGGAGAGATTACGGTCAAATCATAGTTGTTGACACCATTGATGAAATGGTAGCCGAAGCAGACCGAATTGCCAGTGAACACGTTCAGGTAATGACTGCAGATCCAAGATACTTCTTGAAACACATGACAAATTTTGGTGCTTTATTCTTAGGAAAATATACGAATGTGGCTTATGGTGACAAAGTAATTGGAACCAATCATACTTTACCAACGAAACACGGAGCAAAATATACAGGCGGATTATGGGTTGGAAAATTCATGAAAACCTGTTCCTATCAAGAAATCAGAACTCCGGAAGCGAGCGCTATGATTGGAGAATATTGCTCTCGTTTGTGTGCCATAGAAAATTTCTGGGGACACAAAGAACAAGCTGATATTCGAGTGAGAAGATATAAAAACGTATAAATAAACGCCATGCGCAAAACGGTATTAGTTACAGGTGGTTCAGGTGAAATAGGTTCAGCAATTTGCCGAAAATTTGCCGAAAATGGATTTGACATCATAATCAGTTACAACTCTAATTCTAAAAGAGCCGAACAATTCCTGGCAACATTACCGGAAGGAAACCATTCGCTGTTCCATGCTCCAACAACTGATTCAGAAAAAGTAAAAGCTTTTAAACTATTCGTTGAAGAGAAATATGGTAAATTAGATGTTCTAGTAAATAATGCCGGTATTACAACACCAGTTCCTCATGACGACCTTGATGGTTTGAGTGATGAATGGATTGACCGAATTATGCAAACTAATTTTCGAGGCTCCTTTGCCATGACAAGAGCTTTTAAAGATTTGTTGCAAAAATCAACTTCTGATACCGGATTGATAGTAAATATTTCCTCTATAGCAGGGATTTTTGGCACAGGAAGCAATGTTGCTTATTGTGCTTCAAAAGCTGCTTTAGATTCTATGACGCGTTCTTTGGCAAGAGCTTTGGCACCAAAATTAAGAGTAGTATCCGTATCTCCAGGATTTGTAGAAGGAGAATACACCACTACAATGGATCCTGCTTTTTTGAAAATTCAAAAAGACAATACACCTTTGGGAAGATTTGCATTGGGTGAAGATGTAGCCAATGCTGTCTTTTCGGTAGCTACTCAACTGACTTTTTCCACCGGAAATATCATAACAGTAGATGGCGGAAGACTTTTGAAATAAAAACCATTTAAATTTTAACCGTATAAGACATTACTCTTTTTAGTTCCTAGCTTAAATGTCCTTATATCCCTTATATGGTAAACTTTTTCGCAACGATGGTTTTATAATCATTTGTTTAAAACACAAAGAATAAAAATTGTTATTGATACCTGATTCATTTTAAAATTAAAAAAATAGACACCATGAAAATAATAGATCTTTCGGTTACGATTTCTGAAGAAATAAAAGAACCGTTACCAACCAAAATAGTTTATGAAGACCACAAAGAAGGGGCTAAAAAAATGGGCGGAAAACTTTTTGAAGGATTAACTGATGTATTCATTGAAGGCAATGGTCCTGCCGGAGAATTCCTATCGGTAACCAGTCACTGTGGAACCCATGTTGATGCTCCGTATCATTACTATCCAACTTGCGAAGGAAAACCTTCTCGCACGATTGATGAAATGCCATTAGATTGGTTTTTTCATGATGGGGTAGTTTTGGATTTTACCGATAAACCTGATGGTTATATGTTTGAGCCAGAAGATTTGATAGAGAAATTAGCCGCTATAAACTATACGTTGAAGCCTTTTGATATTGTACTGATTCGTTGTGATGCTGATAAGCGTATTCATGATGCTGATTTTGTCCGCATTCATGTGGGCGCTTCCGCAAAAGCGACGCACTGGTTGATTGACCAAGGTATCAAAGTGATGGGAACTGACGGTTGGGGCTGGGATATTCCGCTACACATTCAAGCAGAAGATTTCAGAAACAATCCACGTCCGGGAATTATCTGGCAAGCCCATTATGTTGGAATCGAAAAAGAATATTGTCAAATTGAAAAATTAGCAAATTTAGAAGCTTTACCTCCATTTGGATTTAAAGTAGCCTGTTTTCCTGCAAAAATCAAGGGAGCAAGCGCAGGATGGACCAGAGCTGTAGCCATAATAGAGTAACATTTTTTTTGTAACTTTATAAAATATAACAAACAAATCAAGATGTCTAATAAAGAATATATCCCAACACTGGTTCCCTCTGAAATACATGGGTTTCATTCCCATACTACCAGTTGGACTCCAGTTATATCTAACCCTAGTCATCAGGAATACCACATCAATAGATTAGAAGAAATCTCTAATAAATCGAGTTTTCAAGTATTACCACACCGCAAAACGGTTCATGATTTTATATTTCTAAAAAAAGGTATTTCCAGAAGAAGTAAAGGACTAAGCAAATATGAGTTTGGTCCTTCTTCTATGTTTTTTTTACCTGCATATCAAATCACCCAACATGAGATGATGAGCTCAGATGCCGAAGGTTTTTATTTTCATTTTGACGAAAAAATATTCGAATTCCTGCCTAAAAATTACCTAAGTGAACAATTTCCTTTTTTTCAATTTCAATCTAACCCTGTGATTGAAATGTCTGAAAAAACATTAACCACAATAGAATGTATTTTGAATAGGTTATTAGAATTATACAAAGAAGAAAATAATACTAACAAAAATCTAATCGCTTATAATTTATTAGTGATATTTGAAGAAATAAAAAAAGAAATTCCTTTTCAAACTAAGAAAACAAAAAACTCCTTTTTTGAAATTACTGAACGCTACAAGCATGCTTTAGGGCAACATATTTATAAATACCAAAACATTTCAGATTACGCTAAACTCCTTAATATTACGCCTAATTATCTGAATAAATGTGTAAAAACCTGTACTGATAAAACTGCCCAGGATTTACTAAAAGAAATGTTAATCTTAGAAGCAAAAACACTCCTTAAATATTCTGATTTACACATCTCTGAAATCGCTATAAAACTCTGCGATCAAAATCCGAGCAACTTCGCTCGTTTTTTTAAGAAACAAACAGGAACAACACCCATGGAATACCTACAAATGTGTTGATTTTGAATAGTAGTAGCCTTTTTTTGATTCACAAATTTGATTTTTGAACGCCACTTTTGTAAAATAAATATTGTCAAATATTTATTTTATTAAACCAAAAAAAATCAATCTAATTTAAAAAAGACCGAAATTATGAAAACAACGCAAATTTTAAGGAAAATCTTCCTTATTATAGTAATCACTACTTGTAGTGCTAATTTGTTTGCCCAAGAAGGAAAAATTCAGGGAACTGTGACTGATTCTAAAGGCTTAGGTTTAGCAGGTTCCTCAATCGTTATCGAAGGTAATAATAAAAGCACAGTAACAGATGCTAACGGAAATTTTGCTATTGAAAATGTAGCAAACGGAAGCCATCAAATCGTTATTTCATATATAGGATTTACTACCCGAAAACTTTCGGTAAAAGTCCCTCAAACAAGCAAATTAAGCATTGCATTACAAGATGACCAAGCTACATTAGACGAAGTTGTAGTAACAGGTGTTTTTGACAAACGTTCAGCACTTAATTCCTCTATTGCTATTTCTACGGTTAATGCCGTTCAAATTCAAAAGATGGCGCCAACAAGTGCTGCAGAATTATTGAAAAATGTTCCTGGTGTTTTTGTAAACAATTCCCTAGGTGAAATTAGAAATACCGTTTATTCCCGTGGAGTTACAACGGGAAATAATGACGGAAGATGGGGATATGATTATGTTTCTATGCAGGAAGACGGACTCCCGGTGACCAATGCTATATTTGCAAATTTTAGTCCGGATATGTTTTTAAGAGCTGACGCTACTCTTGATAAATTAGAAGCCGTACGTGGTGGAACCGCTTCTATTACTGGTGCAAATGCTCCTGGAGGTGTTTTTAACTATATTTCAAAAACAGGCGGTAAAATTTTTGGAGGAGAAATTAGAACAAAACTAGGCCTCGAAGGAAATGGAAAAAACCCATATTACAGAGCAGATTTTAATCTTGGAGGACCACTTGCCAAAAACTTAACTTATAATATTGGTGGTTTTTATAGAAAATCAGATGGACCTCAATATCCTGGCTACGCTTCTAACTTTGGTGGGCAATTAAAAGGAAATTTAATGTATAAATACGAAACTGGTTCATTGAAGTTGTTAGTGAAAAGTTTAAATGATCACAATTTAACAGCCGAAGGAATCCCTACAAATAGCTACACCGACATGAAGCCATCAGTAGGATTTTCTAATACATCTTCGGTATTACCCGCAGCAATTTCTTTAACTACTTATGTGCCTACTAGAGGTAATGTTAACTATAAATCATCCGATTTATGGCATTCTAAAGACCATTCAGTTGGTTTGAACTGGGAACAAAAATTAGGGAATGGCTGGAAATTAACTAACAACGCTCGTTTTTCTTCTGTGTCAGTAGAAGCATTCACCCCATTGAGTACGGTTTCTCCTATTGCAATGGACAATATTGTTACCTATTTTATTTTAGGAGCTTTGCATCCACCAACACAAATTATTCCGGGTACTTATACTGTCTCACAAGGAGGACAGCCTATCATGAGTATTCAGTCGTTTAGTGGATTTGATTACCATGTTACTAGTAACACAGCTCCAGGAAGTGCGCTTTCGCCAAATTCACTATTCTTCACTCCTTTAATTTACAACTACAGTAAAGTAAATGAATTTAGAGATCAATTTAATTTTAATAAAAAAAGTGGGAATCACACCTTCAATATAGGAGGTTTCTTTGATAATTCCTCATTATACAGAGTTTCCGGATCAATGGGAGTTTCCTTAAATACGATTCAAAACCACCCACAAACTGTTGGTATATCAGTAACTAATCCAGGAAATGTAACTTATCAGGTTACTAATCCAAACGGAATCGTAAACGTTGGTGCAGATCAAGGCTATACAATTATCAATTCAAAACAAAGTCAGAAAGCAGTCTATTTTGCACATACTTGGGAAATCAATGACAAACTAACATTTGATTGGGGAGCGCGATACGAAAATGTGCGCATTCACGGAACCAATAATGCTCCTTCATTAGTCGTTTCTAACACTGGAGGTATTGATGGAAATCCGTTAACATTATATGACAATACTTCATCTGCATTAGGAAGCCCTTTTTCCTATGACAAAACTTTAGGTTATCTTTCGTATTCAGGGGCTTTAAATTATAAAGTTTCAGATCAAACGGCCTTATATTTTCGTTATTCCAATGGTAAAAAAGCACCTGGATATAATATTTATAATGATGTTAGTACTGAATTTGGAGCAAGTAGTTTAGATCCTCAAGTACAAATAATCCAGCAATATGAAGTAGGTTATAAGTCAAAAATAGAGAATGCTACATTTACCATTACACCATTTTATAGTTTGTTATCTCATATTCCTAATAGCGTAACTTTTACAAATGACGCAACTGGTTTATTATACAATCCACCTGCTTTGTACAATAACATCAGAACCTTTGGTATCGAATTAGAGAGTTCTGTTAAGTTATCTAATAATTTCAATATTAGAGGAGTTATTACTGCACAAGATGCAAAAGCAACAAAATACAACGCTTGGATTCACCAAACAGACAACTCGCATACAACAGCTGGAACGGATATAATGATTGACAATTCTGGAAATAAGGCGGCAAACGTACCTAATTTAATGGTAAATATTACTCCTGAATATACTTCTAATAGTTTTTATGCTAATGTAACATGGTCTTATATGGGAGCCAGACAAGCTAATTTTGCCAATGCTTTCGAATTACCAGCCTTCAGTCAATTTAATCTAGCAATGGGTTATGATATTAGCGCTAAATTAAGAGTGAGTGCCAATGTAAATAATGTATTGAATTCTTATGGCGTTATGGGATGGGTAGGACCTGGTTCATTTCCTTTCAACTTAAATTTAGAAGGACTTACCAAAGCAGATATTGCTGCTAATCCTACTGCCTTTCATCAAGCGATTGCAATTCCTGCAAGAGCATACTTCTTGACGCTCGCGTATAAATTTTAATCGTATTTTGTTTTAGTTATTAAGAGCCTTCCTAAACGGAAGGCTTTTTTTATTTAAAAACCGCAATCTATTGTGTCAAAAATCTAAACTTATATTTCAATAAATCGTATTGAAATATTAAAAAAGTATTGATTTTGAATAGCCCTAGTTGTTTTTTGATTCACAAATAAGCTTAATTCATTGCCATATTTGTAATCTTCAATTTATATTATATTTATTTTATTAAAAATAAAAAACAACATACTGTAAAAAAAATACAAATATAATGAGTAGTCCGTAATTTTAAATACTTATTAAATTCCAAAAAAACTAAAATCATACATCATTTTACAAACTGTTTTTTAAAAATGAAAAAATATCTATTCCTATTATTTATAATTAACATCCAAAATGGATATTCACAAAATCCTATTGTGCCTCCCGGTACATTCATTGCTGATCCATCTGCACATGTATGGAAGGATGGTAAAATGTACGTGTACGGCTCTAGAGACGAAAGCCCAAAGTATTATTGTTCTTTGAGTTATCGCGTATTATCTTCTTCTGACCTAAATAAATGGGATTTATCAGATGTTAGTTTTTCTAATAAAGCCAAAGGTTCAGAAATTAGCTTTATGGATGATCTGCTCTTAGCGCCTGATGTGCAATACCGCAATGGAAAATATTACCTCTACTATTGCATGTTTGATTTTGTAAAAGCTGAATGGGTAGCTGAATCTAACTCTCCAACAGGACCTTTTATAAACAATCATCCTATTTATACCAAAAAAATTAGTCAAATAGATCCTTGTGTCTTTGTAGATGATGATGGACAAAGCTATTACATTTGGGGACAGTTTAATGCTAAAATTGCTAAATTAAAACCCAACATGACCGAAATAGATACTACGACTATAAAAGAAAATATTGTTACACAAAAAGAACATTATTTCCATGAAGGAGCATATATGGTTAAACGAAAAGAATTGTATTACTTGATTTATTCTGATATAAGTCGTGCAGGAAGACCCACCTGTCTAGGATATGCTACTAGTCGTTCTCCAATGGGACCTTTTAAATATCAAGGTATTATCATTGACAACAACAATTCTGACCCAGCTGTATGGAACAATCATGGTTCATTAGTAGCATTTAAAAACAAATGGTATGTGTTTTATCACCGTGCAACCAACGGTAGTATTTCGATGAGGAAATCCTGCCTTGAACCTATTACTTTTAGAGAAGATGGCACAATCCCCGAAGTCGAAATGACTTCACAAGGTGCTGCACCACCCTTAAATGCTTTTGAAGAAATAGATGCAGCAAGAGCCTGTTTAGTAATTGGAAACATTCGCATTAAGACTTTTTCGAATGAGAATGAAGGTTTAGGTAATATCCAATCAAACGATAAGGCAGCATTCAAATATTTAGATTTCAAAGAAGGAGCCAATTCAATAACTATAAAAGTCGCACCAAGTGATAAACCTTGTGTAATTAATTTAAACCTTGATTATTCTTGGGGAATAAACGTAGGCAAAATTGAAGTACCTGCTAAACAAAACGAGGAATGGATTACCTTAAAAGTACCTGTAAAAGTACCCGAAGGAGTTCATGCTTTATGGTTACAGATTATAGATCCAAAAACCACTAATTTTTTAGGTTTCCCAACATCATATAACGAATATGAGAAAGAATTAGTAAAAATTGACCGTTTTCAATTCGAAAATAATATATAATATCCTTTAATAAAAACACAAATATAATGAGTAGT
>JBJOQF010000198.1:0-4025 GCA_046050185.1 Bacteroidota bacterium | reverse complement strand
GATGCTATTGTTGCGGCTGAAAAAGGATACAAGAGACTAATAGAGGCGATAGATACTCTAAAAGATTTAAACGTCAGTCCTAACTCTACAATCGACATTGCTGCTTGGAAACAGTCTTGTTATGATGCCATGAATGATGATTTTAACACCCCTATTCTAATTGCACAATTATTTGAAGGTGTTCGTTTTATCAATCTATTAAAGGAAGGAAAAGAAACTCTAACCACCGAGGACTTAAAAACATTCACTGCTGCCATTAATGCTTTTGTATTTGATGTTCTGGGATTAGAGGATGAGAAAGTTTCAGACAATACTAATGATAAATTAGAAGGCACTATAAATATGTTGATTGAAATGCGAAAACAAGCAAGAGACAATAAAAACTTTGCATTGTCTGATCAGATTCGGGATCAATTAATTGCTTTAGGCATTCAATTGAAAGATGGAAAAGAAGGCACTACTTTTAGCATCTAGACAACCGATTTCAGCGGACTGATTAAAAAATTGATATTGAATACAAATATTGAATGTTGAAATTTCAAATCCGAATACATAAATCATGCTATCAAGAATCCTTATATTCCCATTTGTAATTCTTGTTCGGTTTTATCAAACCGCAATATCACCTTATACTCCTTCTGCATGTAGATTTGAACCGACTTGTTCTTCCTATATGATAACAGCATTACAAACACACGGATTATTTTATGGAGGTTTTTTAGGTGTGAAAAGAATTTTAAGTTGCCATCCATGGGGAAGAAGTGGTTACGATCCCGTTCCAGCCTCACCCCAATCTCTAAAAAATAGGGCGTTAAAAACTAAGAAATGCAAACATTAACTTTATATAAGTACTATTTTTATTTTAAATATATATTTTTACAATTCATAAAAACAATATTAAATGACACACGCTTTGAACATAGTTTGGAATCCATCTGAAGGAATTGATTTGGGCTTTTTTGTAATACGCTATTATAGTCTAATGTTTGTAGTTGCTTTTGGATTAGGTTGGTATATCATGAAAAATATTTTTGAACGTGAAGGCGAATCCATAGAGAAATTAGACTCTCTCTTTATATGGACTGTACTTGCAACATTGATTGGAGCACGTCTAGGTCATGTTTTATTTTATGATTGGGAATATTTTCGCAATCATTTACTGGAAATATTTTTACCATTCCGATTCTCACCTAAATTTGAATTCACAGGCTTTCAAGGTTTAGCAAGTCATGGAGCTGCTATATCAATAATAATTGCCATGTATTTTTACAGTAAAAATGTATTAAAAAGACCTCAATTGTGGATTTTAGACAGAGTTGTAATACCGGTTGCAAGTGGTGCAATATTTGTGAGATTAGGAAATTTTTTCAACTCTGAGATTGTGGGTAAAGAAACTACATCTGCATTTGGAATACGTTTTTTACGTGATAAATTCAGCCCTGCTGATGCTGTAAATGCAACTCAAATAGCCGACCCAAAAGCTGCTTACCATGCAATAGCTACGGACCCAAAGTTTACTATATTATTAGAACAAGTTCCTGCAAAGCATCCTACACAATTATATGAAGCATTTTGCTACATTTTTGTATTTACTATATTATTTTTCATGTATTGGAAAACAGAGGCAAGACTTAAATCCGGCTATTTATTTGGTATGTTTTTAGTTCTTTTATTTTCAGTACGTATCGTAGTCGAATTTTTAAAAGAAAGTCAGGGCGGTTTTGAAAATGAGTTAGGTTTACTTTCTACAGGACAATGGCTAAGTATCCCTTTTATCCTAATAGGACTATATTTTGTTTTTACAGCCGAAGAGCCTGTTAAAGTAGAACATTAAACTAGTATAATTAAAACAAAAAGCTTCCAAAATTATGGAAGCTTTTTGTTTTTATCTTTTTAAAGAAAAATGTGATTTAAATTTTTTAAGAACATTTTGTTCTGTGTATTCAATGGTAAACCAATAATCATTAGCAGGCATTGGTTGTCCAATATAAGTTCCATCCCAGCCTAAACCACTCGGTCTAATTTCTTTCAAAAGTTTGCCAAAACGATCAAATATTAGAATTTTGGAACTTGACTGATCTTGTAAACTAAAAATATTCCATGTGTCATTATAGCTATCATTGTTAGGTGTAAAAAATTTAGGATAATCAATTACCAAAACATTATTTCTTGTTATTGGAAAACCACAACCATTTTTATCTTGAACAGTAATAGAATGTGTCCCTAAAGATACATGCTCAAAAATAGGGCTTTCTTGCAAAGGTCCATCATCCAATTGATATAAATAATCTCCTGTTGGCGTAGCAATAATAGTAACAATTTGATTTTTGGAAAACGCTTCTGTAACTGTCCAATCTACATTTACCAGAGTGGATTGATTAACCGTAACATTAATAGTTTTTGACGCTGCACATTGGTTTGGATCTGGAGTAAATACATAAGCACCACTAGTCGTGTTATCAATACTTGATGGCGTCCAAATTCCTGTAATTCCATTTGGAGATATATTAGACAAAACAGGCGCAGTTGTTCCTCTACAAATTGACAAATCAGTAAAACTAGGCTGAATAAGTGAATTAACCGTTACGGTTAAAGTTTGTGTAATTGCACATTCTGTTGGATTTGGAGTAAAAACATAACTTCCGCCAGTTGTATTATTAATAATTAATGGCGACCAAGTTCCTGTAATCCCATTCGGAGAGGTATTAGACAAAAGAGGTGCAGTAGTTCCGGTACAAAAAGCAGGTATAGCCGCAAAGTTTGGAATTGATTTTGCCATTACAACTACATTCAAAGTTTGAGTTGTTGCACATTGATTCGCATTTGGCGTAAATAAATAATTCCCACTTATAGCATTATTGATTGTTGAAGGTGACCAAGTGCCAACAATTCCATTCGGAGATATACTGGACAAAAGAGGTGCAGTTGTTCCACTACAAAAAGGAGGAATATTAGCGAAATTAGGCGTTACAACTGGCTCAATATTTATAGAAGCAGTAGTTAGTGTAGCTGAAACACATTGGCCTGCATTAGGTGTAAAAGTATAAGTTACTGAACCTAAAACAGCCGTATTAACTGTAGCTGGACTCCAAGTACCTGTAATCGCAGGAGAATTGGTAGAAGTAGTTGGTAAAATTGGTGCTGTGGCATTTTGACAGACTGTCGCAGGAATTCCTGTAAAAGTTGGTGTTGCTAATGGAGTAACTGTTACATTCAAAGTTTGGGTTGTAGCACAAGGAAATAATATTGGATTTGGGGTAAACACATAACTCCCACTGGTTGTATTACTTATTACGGCCGGAGACCAGGTACCAGAAATCCCATTGGGTGAAGTAGTTCCTAAAATAGGAGCTACAGTTCCCGAACATAAAGGAGCTATCGCAGGAAAATTAGGTGTAGTAGTTGAAGCCCCGCAAGGTAGTGTACAAGTTAATGTTTGTGGAGAAACACAAGGATGTGTTGCCGATGACAAAATTAATGTTGCAGATTGCCCTGGTGATACACCAAAAACTTCTTGATGCGAAACACCAGTTGTACCTGTAATTGTTGCACCTCCATTAATAGAATAAGAATAATTATAAGTATTAGAAATTAGCGGATTATTAGACCAATCAAAATATACAGATGTAGTTGTTGTAGCTTGCGTAGGATCACATCTAAAGTTTAAAATAACAGCTCCATTATCAGCAACTACAATAACATCAATTTTAGAACGGGTACTTTCAATACCTCCAACAGTTTCACTTACATAATAGGAAGTTGTTCCTACTGTAGCTGTAGAAGGAATTGGTGCCGTTGAAGATGCCGTTCCACCAGTTGCATTAGTACCATACCAATTTAAAGTTCCTCCTGCAGAAGGAGTTGCTGTTAATGGCAAAGCGGCACTATTCTGACAATAATAAACAGGAGTCGTAACAGTTGGCGGAGATGCAACAATATTTGAATTAACATTTATTAGAATGCTATTTTTTAAAGCATTATTATAAACGAAAATATTTTCAAAAGATGGAATCAAATAATTTATA
>JBJOQF010000197.1:0-20301 GCA_046050185.1 Bacteroidota bacterium | reverse complement strand
CTTCTTTTTATACTACCTATCGTGGTGTTGGTTTTTCTATTTAATTTATATTGGAAAAGAAAAAAACAACGTGAATTTGGGGATTTAGAAATGGTAAAAAAACTAAGCCCGGAAAGCTCGGTTTTTAAACCAGTTTTGAAGTTGGTATTGTTATTACTGGCATTACTTGGACTGATTCTTGGATTGGTAAATCCAAAGATTGGTACTAAAATGGAAACCGTAAAACGAGAAGGAATTGACATTGTTTTTGCAATGGATGTATCCAAAAGTATGCTGGCCGAAGATGTAGCGCCAAATCGTTTGGACAAAAGCAAGCAAATCGTTTCGCAAATTATCAATCAGTTGGGAAGTGACAGAATAGGAATTGTGGCTTATGCCGGAAGTGCTTTTCCAGTATTGCCAATCACGACTGATTATGGAGTAGCAAAAATGTTTTTGCAAAGCATGAATCCGGGAATGGTTTCTTCTCAAGGAACGTCGTTGGATGAAGCCATAAAATTATCATCCACTTATTTTGATGATAAAAGTAAAACAAGCAAATTATTGATTCTGATTTCTGATGGTGAAGATCATTCTGAAGGTGCCGAAAGTGCTGCTGAAGAAGCCAATAAATTAGGAATGAAAATAATTACAATTGGAGTTGGGACCGAAAAAGGAGGAACGATTCCATTGAAAAAAAACGGAATTGTTGAAAGTTTTCAAAGAGACAATAACAATGAAGTCGTAATAACTAAATTGAATAAAGCGAGTTTAGAAGCTATTGCAAAAGCCACAAAAGGCGGTTATGTTAACGGAAATAATACCAAAGAAGTGCTGGAATATATCAAGAATGCTTTGGATAAAATCCAAAAAACAGAATTTGAAGCTACAGAAATGGCCGATTTTCAATCCCAATTTCAATGGTTTTTAGGTTTTGCTTTTGTTTTTCTGTTTCTGGATATTTTTCTTTTGGAAAGAAAAACAAGCTGGGTAAATAAATTGAATTTATTTAACGAGAATAAATAAAATATCAAGAGGAAAGTATTTAGAACTAAAACAAAAAATATATTTTGACGCTTACATTTAAAAAATAAAATGAAGAACTTAATCTTACATCTTTTATTACTTATTTCTTTTGTTGTAAACGCACAACAGAAAGACAGAATATTGCCTAAAGCAAATGAGGAATATGCTGAAAATAAATTTGTGGATGCTGAAGCTAATTATAGAATTTCAGATTCAAAATTTCCGAATAAAACGATTGCTCCATACAATTTAGGAAATGCTATTTATAAGCAAAATCAAGTTGCAGAGGCAAAATTTGCTTATGCAAAAGCATTAAAAAATGCTAAATCAAGACCGGATAAGCATAGAGCTTTTCATAATTTAGGAAATGTTTTTATGAACGAAAAGGATTATACACAAGCGGTAGAAGCCTATAAAAATGCATTGCGAAATGACCCTACAGATGAAGAAACGCGTTATAATTATGCTTTGGCAAAGAAAAAGCTAAAAGAAAATCCGCCAAAGGATGATAAGAAAAAAGACGACAAGAAAAACGATAAGGATAAAGACAAAGACAAGAAAAAGGACGATAAAGACAAAGATAAAAAGGACGATAAAGGCGACAAAGATAAAGACAAGAAAGACGATAAAGGAGACAAGGATAAAGACAATAAAAATCCTAAACCAGATGATAAAGGGGAACCGAAACCAGCACCTGGCGGAATATCAAAACAACGTTTAGAAAATCTTTTGGACGCGGTAAATAAGGAAGAAAAGAAAGTTCAGGACAAAGTAAATGCCCAAAAAGTAAAAGGAAAACCAGTCAAAACCGAAAAAGATTGGTAGAATTTGGTTAATTGGTTAATCGTGGATTTGTTTAATCGAATCGAAATAAACGATTAACTAAATAAACAATTAAATAAATAAAAGATTAAACGAGTAATGAAAAAATATTTAATTCTATTACTACTAAGTTTTCAGGGACTTTTGGCCCAAGTACAATTTGAGGCGAGAGTAAGTAAAACAACGCTAGGCTTAAACGAAAGACTTCGTATCGATTTTATAATGAATGTAGATGGAGATAACTTTAATCAGCCTTCTTTTGATGGATTTAGAATTATAGCAGGACCAAGTCAGCAAGTGAGTCAGTCTTGGGTGAATGGTAAGAGTTCTTTTGAGAAAATATATTCTTATTTTCTTTTGCCAAATCAAAAAGGATCGTTAGTTATCAAGCAAGCCGCCATAGAGTACAATGGGCAAATTTATAAAACATCGCCCATAAAAATTAATGTTACTGCGGCAACGGAACAGCCTAAAGATCCAAATGATACCACTGTTTCAGCAGATGATAATATTTATCTTGTTGCCGATATTTCTAAAACAAATCCGTACATAAACGAACCTATTACGGTGGTTTATAAACTGTATTTCAGTTATGATATTGGAATCACTAATTGGCGGGAACTTAACAAACCGAAATACAATGATTTTTGGAGTCAGAACATCGATATCAAACAGCTTGTTGCTGAAGAAGGAATGTTTAAAGGACAAAAATACCGTTATGTAGTATTGAGAAAAACAGTTTTATATCCGCAAAAATCAGGAAAGTTAGCAATAGAGCCATTGTCATTAGATATTGATGTACAATTGCCTACAAACCGTCGCGATATGTTTGGACGTGTAATTATTACCGAAGGCAGTAAAAGGGTTTCTGCAGGGTCAAAAATAATAACTGCAAAAGCACTTCCTGAAGCAGGAAAACCGGAAGATTTCTCTGGAGCTGTTGGAAATTTTGATTTTAAAGTAACGCCAACAAAAACCGATTTAAAAAACGGAGAAAGCCTTGATTTAGTTGTAAGTGTAACTGGAAAGGGAAATATGAAATTGTTCAGTTTGCCAAAACCAGTTGTGCCAAATGCTTTGGAAATGTATGATGCCGTTCATAGTGAGCAAGTAAATACGCCGCTTTCAGGTATGTCAGGAAAAATTTCAGATAGTTATACCATTATTCCACAGTACAAAGGGAATTACCCAATAAAACCATTAGAGTTTTCGTATTTTGATTTGGGTTCAGGAACATATAAGACAATTAGTTCAAAAGAAATAATGATTAATGTACTGGACGGTCCTTCAGCTTCAGATGCAACAACTGCTTCAAATTCAGGTGAGAATAAGAATAAAATAGCAATTGTAGAACAATTCAAATTTATTAAGTTGAAAAGCAATCTTTTGAACAGAAATAAAAAAGATTTCTTTGGATCTAATTTATTTTATGGATTACTATTTTTCCCGTTTCTATTATTGCCTTTGATCGTGTTATTCAAAAAGAAAAAAGAAGCTATTGACGGCGATATTACCGGAAATAGAATCCGAATGAATAATAGATTGGCAAAGAAATATTTATCGGAAGCCAAAAAACAAATCAACAACAAAGAACTGTTTTACATTGCGCTTGAAAAAGCAATGCATAATTTCCTGAAAGCTAAATTACATATTGAGACTTCAGAAATGAGCAAAGATAATATTCAGGAATTTTTATTGTCCAGAAATGCGAATACAGAAACGGTGAATGATTTTATTGCACTTACAGAAAACTGTGAAATAGCAAGATATGCACCATCGTCAAGTGTTACGATACAACAGGATTTTGATAAAGCGGTAGCGATAATTTCTGACTTAGAAAAGCAGATTACTTAACCACAAAGGGCTCAAAGAAGGCACTATGTACACTAAGATTTAAAAATAAATAAATGACCGAAAACGAAATATCAAAAATTGTATTTGAAAGTGCTCTAAAGGTTCACAAGGTTTTAGGTCCCGGATTATTGGAGCGTGCTTATGAAGAATGTTTGTTTTATGAACTTAAAAAGTTTAATTTAAAAGTAGAAAAGCAAAAAGCACTTCCGTTGATTTATGAAGAAGTGAAACTGGATGTTGGCTACAGAATAGATATAAGCATTGAGGATAAGTTTATTGTTGAGGTAAAATCTGTTGAAGCCTTGACAGATGTTCACTTGGCTCAATTACTAACGTATTTGAGATTGTCAGATTACAGATTAGGATTACTAATCAATTTTAATGTGAAATTGCTAAAAGAAGGAGTGAAAAGAGTTATTAATGGAGCGCTTTAAATAGTGATCATTGTGACTTCTTTGTGACCTTCATGTTTAAATTTTTATGAAAAATATACTATACATACTCTTACTTTCAACCCAAATTTTCTTTGCCCAAAATGGCTTTGAAAAAGGGAATGGCTTTTACGAAAAAGGAAAATACAATGAAGCTGTTGCTGCTTATGAAAGCGTTTTGAAAGACAATAAATATTCATCAGAATTGTATTTTAATTTGGGGAATGCGTATTATAAATTGAATAAAGTAGCGCCTTCCATTTACAATTATGAAAAAGCATTGGTGCTCAATCCAAATGACAGCGAAAGTATCAATAACTTGAAATTTGCTCAAAAAAGAACCATTGATGAAATTAAAGTAATTCCAAAAGTTGGTTTTGGGAAACTAGTACGAGATTTCACGGGGATTTATCATTACAATACTTGGGCTTGGATTTCAGTAGGTCTTGCAACCGCATTCTTGTTGTTTTTTATTGGATATTATTTTTCACAGATTACAGTTTCGAAGCGGATTTTCTTTTTTGGAATGTTTGTAATTATTTTTCTGATTCTTATTAGTGTTTCATCAGCAATTTTCGAAAAAAGTCATTTTGATAATGAAAAACCGGCTATTGTTTTTGCTGAAATTACCGAAGTAAAAAGTGAGCCGCAAAAAGCGGGTTCCGCTATTTTTGTACTGCACGAAGGAACAAAAGTTTTTGTACAGGAAACATTAGTAAATTGGAAAAAAATCCAATTAACCGATGGAACCGAAGGTTGGATTGATAGCAATGCAATAAAGGAAGTGAAATAATAGTATTCACTGTTCACAACAGTATTCCGTTTGTAATACTTTTTAAATGCAATAATAGGTTTAGCATGTATTTATGGGCTGCCTATCGATGATGTTATCTCAAAACTACAACCTGCTTACTGTTATTTCTTTAAACCATCGTACCATTTTTCTATTGAAGGATACATAAATCGAGCTGTTTTTTGGATGGGATTATAAAATAAAGATTTATCCAAAGTTTCTTTTTTGGCTATAATATTATGATAATTTATTTTTTCGAAAACTGCGAAAACAATTCCTAATATCAAAACAGTTTTTAAAGCCCTAAAAAAGCCACCGCCCAATTTGTTAATCCAGCCTAAATAAGCAAAATCTGCTATTCCGGTAAGGAATTTCCCGGTTAATGATATTACAGATATAACAAGGATAAAAGTGAGCACAAAAGCAATAACTTGAATAGTATGGGGATTCCAATGAATAAGTCCTGTCAGTATTTCTTTTATAAGTGAAGAAAATTTTATGGCAAAATAAATTCCGACTATTAGTGAAACTAAAGAAGCTAATTCTACAAAAAGCCCATTTTTAATGCCATTATAAAATGAATAGGCAAGTAATCCACCCAAAACAATATCTAAAAAACTCATATGTTATATGTTATAAAATAAAAAATGCAAATATAAAAGAATTGTTCGGTATCAATTGCCAAATTCCAAGTTCTTATCTTTGTCCAAAATAATTTGATTATTCTTTTTGAAAATCTGCGATATAAATCAGCATTCAAAAATCGTTAATCTACAATCAAAAATCAAAATGTCAAGAGACACACAACTTAAAGAACGCTGGGAACAGCTTGTAAATATACTTTCTAATCAATTTTCTCAAGGGGAGGATTTAGATCTCGATGCGATTATTTATCTGATTGGAGTACAAGAACTCGGAAAAGTACATAGAGAATACAAGAAAGACGAAAAACTAAACCTTATGCACATCGCGATTTGTAGGCTTTTAGAGCCTTATGGATTCTATGAATTTGAGTTTTTTGATGAAGAAGGATGGCCGCATTACAAAGTAAAAGAGGAATTACCGCCACTAAAAGCCGGTGAACAATCAGTTTTAATGAAAGAAGCCATTGTGAATTATTTTATTGAAAGAGAACTGATAGAGTAAACCATATAAGAAGTTTAAGGGAATATAAGTTTTTTCATAAAAACGGTTAGCTCAATAAAGCGCAGGCTTAAATGTTCTTACATTTCTTAAATGGTTAAAAAATGATGTTTTAGTTTTTGTTATTGAATTAAGGAAGCAATCTAACAATTTAGATTGGAAACTTTAAACTTTAAACGGGAAACCTAAAACAAATTTTGTAATTTTGCACTCTCAATTATTGGATGAAAATGATAGACAAGATAAAAGAATATATTGGCGAAGCACAAGCTTTCTCAACCCAAAATACAGCAGATTTAGAAGCATTCCGAATTAAATTTCTTGGAAGTAAAGGGCTTTTGAAAGATCTTTTTGCAGAATTCAAAAATGTTCCTAATGAGCAAAAGAAAGAATTTGGACAAGTAATCAATTTGCTTAAAACGTCAGCCGAAGAAAAAGTAAAAACCATACAGGAAGCTTTAGAAAGTAAAGAAGAAATCAAAGGATTTTATGGGGATTTGACACGTTCGGCTGAACCAATAACTATTGGCTCCCGTCACCCTATTTCATTGGTAAAAAATCAAATTATAGATGTCTTTTCGAATATTGGTTTCAATGTTTCCGAAGGTCCTGAAATCGAAGATGACTGGCATAATTTCACCGCATTAAACTTACCGGAATACCATCCTGCGCGTGACATGCAAGATACTTTTTTCATTCAAACCAATCCTGATATTTTGTTGCGCACGCACACATCATCCGTTCAAGTGCGTTACATGGAAGACAACAAACCGCCAATTCGTACTATTTCTCCGGGAAGAGTCTTCCGTAATGAGGCTGTTTCGTCCCGTTCTCACTGTATTTTTCACCAAGTGGAAGGATTGTACATTGACAAAGACGTTTCTTTTGGCGACTTAAAACAAACGCTTTTATATTTCACCAAAGAGATGTTCGGAAAATCAAAAATCCGTTTGCGTCCGTCTTATTTCCCTTTTACCGAGCCAAGTGCTGAGGTTGATATTTATTGGGGTCTAAAAACGGAAACCGATTATAGAATTACTAAAGGAACCGGTTGGTTAGAAATCATGGGTTGTGGAATGGTAGATCCTAACGTTTTGAAAAACTGTGGCATCAATCCTGATGAATACAACGGTTTTGCATTCGGAATGGGAATCGAAAGAATCGCCATGTTGTTGTATCAAATCGGCGATATTCGTATGTTTTACGAAAATGACGTTCGTTTCTTAGAGCAATTCAAATCAAGCATATAAATTAGTCCAAAGTCTTAAAGCACGATTTAGAAAGAGACTCACATTTTATGTGCTATCAGACTTTTAGCTTTAAGATTTTAAGACTTTCATTTTAAGACTAATTATGAAGAAAGACATCATCATTCCCGAAGTAGAAAACGTATTCCTTGCTGCAGTTCAGGAATGGAGTGACGATTTCATGGAAAAAGTTTGGTATGCTTATTTAATAAACGATAGTGATTACCTTATCGAAAGTGTAATGGTCGTTTCCAAAGCTTTTGGAACCATAGACGGCGAAATGAAAAAAACATCACTTTTGCGTCATGCTTTTATAGAAGTTCCAGCGGTTTCGGTGGTGAAAATTGAAATGATTGAAAAAAGTGTTTTGGCGCTCAATAATGAGTTCATGTTAACCTTTTTTATTGGAGACAAATTGTATGATAAAAAGTTTATTTTCAAAGCGAATTCCATAAACGAATCGGCTGTAGAAGAAGTACCGATATTGTTTGTAGACGGGGTTATTGTGAGATAAATTTATTTCGGGTTAAACGGAATTAAAAAACAATTATAAAAAACGAAAGGCACTATCTTTATGTAGATTAGTGCCTTTTTTTGTTTGACTTGAATTTTTTTTACTGTTTTAATAATGCTAATCTAATTTATCAGTCAAAGTCTTAAAAACAGTTTTAGCATCTTTTCCTTCATATAGAATTTCATAAACGGCATCAATAATTGGTGTTTTTGCTCCGTACCCTTGATTGAGTTTATAGGCGCTTTTTGCAGCATAATACCCTTCGGCAACCATACTCATCTCCATGATTGCTGATTTTACAGTGTAGCCTTTACCAATCATATTTCCGAACATTCTGTTTCTGGAGAATACGGAATAACCGGTAACTAATAAATCGCCTAAATAAGCCGAATCATTAATGTTACGTTTCATTTTATGGACTTTTCTGATGAATTTTTTCATCTCCCGAATCCCATTGCTCATCAATACGGATTGGAAATTATCACCATAACCCAGTCCGTGTGCCATTCCAGCTGCAATTGCATAAATATTTTTTAGCATAGCAGCATATTCGGTTCCTATAATATCATCTGTAATTTTCGTTTTGATATAATTTCCGGATAAATTTTTAGCTACAATTTTAGCTTTTGCATCATCTCCACAAGCAATAGTAAGATAAGATAATCGCTCCATAGCCACTTCTTCTGCGTGACAAGGACCGGTAATTACACCTATATTATAATAAGGAATATCATATTTTACATGGAAATGTTCACCAACAATTAAACTCGTTTCTGGAACGATACCCTTTATTGCCGAAAAAATAATTTTATCTTTCAATAAAACCGTCAATTTCTCTAATTCAGCATCTAAAAAAGCAGATGGGATAGCAAAGATTATATAATCAGCATAAGCTACAGCTTCATTGATATCGCTGGTAAGTTTTAGTTTTTTGACATCAAATTCTATAGAACTTAAATAATTTGGATTGTGTTTGTGGGTTTTAATGTGTTCTATAGCAGCTTCATTACGCATATACCATGAAATCTCCGAAAGATTTACACATAGCATCTTTGCAATGGCAGTTGCCCAACTACCTCCGCCAATCACTGCAAATTTTATATTTTCGGTCATTTTTTTTATTAAATTTAATCAAAAGTACTTAAAAAAATAGTGATTTTACAAATAAAATTAGAACAAGAAATTGGCTTTCACGGGGTTTTTAAAAAGCCATTATTATTAATAAAAAAAATAATTTTATTTTTTTTATTTTTTAACACAATATATATATTCAATGTGCGTTGTAAATGATTATAAATTAATTATTTAACAAATATAATGCAGATTGAATTAGTTGGTTTTGTTTTAGTATTTTAAAAGGCGTTCCCATTATAAACATGAGAACGTTTTTTTATTTGTGTTAAAGTCAATAACCATCAGTATTATTTGCATTAATTACTTCCTGTAAAAATTATTATGGTCAATATATTCCCAAACTTTTGTTGGTAACAAAGGCTGTACATTTTTTCCTTTTTTGATATTATCCCGAATAAAAGTTGATGATATTTCAACAACCGGAGCATCAATCATATGAATTTTTGGATGGTCCTTAAACATTAAATTCTCTGCTTCGGTTGAAAGTCGAGGATAGACATAAATGTCATGATGTGCCAAAATAGCTTCGTAGTTTTTCCATTTGTGCAACGACTTGAGATTGTCTTCGCCCATGATTAAGGAAAACTCGTAATTAGGATATTTTTCCTGTAAATGTACTAAGGTATTCACCGTATAATTTGGCTGTGATAACTTGAATTCAATATCCGAAGGTTTGATTTTAGGAAAATCCTCGGTGGCAAGATGCACCATTTGTAACCGATGGTAATCATCGAGTAAAGTGCTTTTTTTCTTCAAAGGATTGTGTGGCGTAACTACCATCCAAACTTGATCTAAATCGGCATGTTCCGCCATATGATTGGCAATGATAAGATGCCCAACATGAATGGGATTAAACGTTCCGAAATACAGACCTATTTTCATTTTTATTTTAGTGAGAAGTAAAATAGTTAATAGTGAAATAGTTAATAGTGAGAAGTGAATGGCTTCTTCTCACTATTAACTATTTCACTTGTTTACATAATTCTTTACTAATTGATACGCTTCTTCAAGTGCTATATCTAAATCGTAGTTTTTTATAATAATATCAAACTGTGGTGCTGTGGCTAGTTCAACGGAGGCTTTAGCAATACGCATATTGATTTTGTCTTCACTTTCAGTAGAACGTTCTTTCAGTCTTCTTTTTAATTCATCTACGCTTGGCGGTTTCACGAAAACGGCTAAAGTTTCTTCCGGGAATTTATGTTTGATACGCAATCCTCCAGATACATCAATATCAAAAATTACATTTTTTCCTTTGGCCCAAATGCGTTCCACTTCACTTTTTAAAGTGCCGTAGAAATTATCGCGATAGACTTCTTCCCATTCCAGGAAATCTTCGTTTTTAATATGCTTTTTAAACTCTTCGGTAGACATGAAATAGTAATCTTTTCCATTTGTTTCTTCACCCCTTGGTGCGCGGGAAGCTGCCGAAATAGAAAATTCAAGATTCAAATCTTCTTTGCTTAATAAATGCCTGACTATGGTAGTTTTTCCAGATCCTGATGGCGCCGAAAAAACGATTAATTTCCCTCCTGTACTCATGTTGTTGTTTAATTCTAGTCGCAATGAATGTTTCTATTTTTATGCATAAAGACACGATGAATCGCGTCTCTACCTAAATATGTCTTACAATACGTTCAACACCTGTTCTTTGATTTTTTCCAATTCGTCTTTCATCATCACGACTAATTTTTGCATTTGTGCGTGATTGGATTTAGAACCCATAGTGTTAATTTCACGTCCCATTTCCTGGGTGATGAAACCTAGTTTTCTACCATTGGCTTCAGTTCCGTTGATGGTTTCCAAGAAATAATCAAGGTGATTGGTCAAACGTACTTTTTCTTCGGTGATGTCTAATTTCTCTAAATAATAAATCAATTCCTGCTCAAAACGGTTTTCGTCTACATTCACTTTAAGTTCTGAAATGGCAGTTTGCAAACGGTCTTTTATCGCCTGAACGCGTTCTGGATCAAGTGCCAAAGCTTCGGTCATGTATTGACGAATATTACCTATTCGCAATTGAAATTCTTTTTCAAGAGACATTCCTTCATCTCTTCTAAAATTCAAGATGTTTTGTAACGCTTCCTCGATAACGGTTTGAATTTGTATCCAGTCGTTTTCATCGATTTCATCGCGTTCTATTTTCATGGTATCCGGCATCCGAATGGCCATTTTCATTAGTTCCGTTTCATCAGCATCGGCATAGACTTCTCTCAATTGGTTGATGTACCCTTTTACAATTGGCACATTCACTTTCGTTGAAGTTTGTTCTGCGGTACTTTCGATAAAAATAGAAAAATCCACTTTTCCTCTTTCCAGTTTTAATGCAATTTGATTCCGTAAACCCAATTCCATTTCGCGGTACAGCGAAGGCATTCTCACATTCAAATCCAAACCTTTACTGTTTAAGGATTTTACTTCTACTGTGATTTTTTTGGTTGGTAATTGCAAAGTTGCTTTACCAAAACCCGTCATTGATTGTATCATATAATTTTCTAAAAGAGGTCAAAGATAAGGAAAAGCCACCGAACACCCAAAGAGGTGAATTACTGATGGTTTTGTTCTGATTTTGATGGTTTTTGGTCTATACCAAAGCTTTCATTACTTGCAACATGTTTTGTTGGCTGTTGCCAATATAAATGGCGTCGTTGATAATAAAAACGGGACGACTCAAGAACGTATAATGTTCCAGGATGTATTTCTTGTAATCATCTTCGGTCAACGATTTGTTTTTTAAATCCATCGATTTGTACAACTGTGCTTTTTTGCTGAAAAGCGCTTCGTAACTTCCGGATAGTTCGCGTATTTGCTCCAATTCTTCTACTGTAATTGGATCTTGTTTGATGTCGTGAAACTTCAAATTATGATCTTTCGGTAATGATTTTATGATTTTTCTACAAGTATCGCAAGAAGCGAGATAATATATTTTGTCCATGTAAACAGCGATTTCTTTGTGCAAAGAAAAATCATTTGAGACGGAAAATGATTATTTTTATCAAAAAATTAGAAAAATGAATCAAACATTTGACATTAACGTTACCAGCAGAAATATAGTTTCAAAATTTCTCTCCGGTTACACTTTAGAGCAACTCAACGCAATTCCGGATGGTTATAGCAATAATCTGATTTGGAATATTGGCCACATTATCGTGACGCAGCAACTCTTAGTGTACAAAATTTCAGATTTACCCATGATGATTTCAAACGAATTAGTGGAAAAATATAAAAAGGGAACTAAGCCGGAACATATTGCCACACAAACTGAAGTGGATGAAATGAAATCTTTATTATTTGAAACTATCAATCAAACTAAAGTGGATTATGATAAGCAAACATTCGAAAATTACAAGGAATATCCTACGTCAACAGGTTTTACCTTAAAAAGTGTTGAAGATGCATTGGTTTTCAATAATTTTCACGAAGGGCTTCACATCGGGATTATGATGAGTATTAGAAAGTTTGTTTAAGGATTTATGCTTATGAATATTAGGAGCGAATCACGAATTACTCTTTTGTTACTTTTATAAAGGCGATAAATATTTTGTGTCTTTTGTGTTGAAAAAATTAGCTACAAAAGACACAAAAAATAAGAGAAGCCACAAAAGATAACTTACTTGATCATCAAATAGTCGTTCACTTCCTTGTAAGGCAACAACAATTCTTTTGGGCCATCCGCATACGATGCCGCTTCATAGGAATTGTAATAAAGAAGCAATCCCTTATCGGTATAAAAAATATTTTGTGGCAGATAAAATTTTTCATCTTCAAACATTAACCCGGTTGCGTTTATAGATTTGTTTTCCGGGATTTTATATTTGGCTCTGAATTTTTTTTCGGCGAAAGCCATAAAAGCATTCTTGTTTTTAAACAATTGATTGTTCGGAATATATTTTCCGGTACTAGGATCAAATAGTAACGAACGCAATCCTTCATAACCATGAGCGCCACCGGTAAAAGTGTAATGCTTGATTTCGATGTTTAAAATACTATCCGATAGGTATTTTATACTTCCTTCAATTTTGCCTTCCCAACCAAAAGTGTCTTTTGGAAATTCTTTCTGAAATTTTTCATAGGAATCTATAAACGAAGTTAACAATCCATCATAATTAGTAAAGGCATTTGGCTTTTCGCCAAAATAAATAATCTCCTTCAATACTGAAAACACTTTTTTGTTGATGCTATCCGCAACAACAGGAACATCCTTTGCAACAGGAATTTTCACAGTTATCTGAGGGCAATTTTCCTTGCAGGGCAAAGTCGTTTTTTTTTGAAAAGATTGCTCTTCAAAAACCAATTCGTTAGAACAACGCGCCACAGAAAAAAGTAATAAAGAAAAAAGGATCAAGTGTTTCATTTCAAAATTGTTAATTATATACAAAGGTATCAACTTGTGGCTTGGTTAGAATAAATTAAAAGGTAAATTTGTAAAACAATCAGTATTTGGAAATCATCGAACACAAATAAAAATTTGGGAGATAAATAATAATGAAGGATGGCATACCATATTCCATTAAAAAATAAATAGTAGCTACATATGAAATTTAATACTAAAGTTATTCACGGTGGCCAACACCATGATCCAAGTACAGGAGCAGTTATGCCACCAGTATATCAAACGTCAACATTTGTGCAAACAAGTCCCGGACATCCAATAAATCCAGATTATGAATATAGCAGAGCTGCAAATCCTACCAGATCAGCATTAGAAAATGCATTGGCAAGTATTGAAAACGGGACACGAGGATTGGCTTTTTCGTCAGGATTAGCAGCCACGGATTGTATTTTACGTTCTTTCAAAGCGGGTGACGAAATCATTGCGATGGACGATTTATATGGAGGAACATATAGAATGTTTACCCGTATTTATAAAGATTCAGGCATAAAATTTCATTTTGTGGATATGAATGACATGGAAAAATTTAAGTCATTAATCAATGAAAACACGAAATTGGTTTGGGTGGAAACGCCAACAAATCCATTGATGAAGCTTGCCGATATTCAGGAAATTGCCAAAATTACTAAACCAAATAAAATCCTTTTTGCAGTTGATAATACTTTTGCAACACCCTATTTACAAAAACCTTTAGACTTAGGCGCTGATATTGTAATGCATTCAGCAACTAAATATCTTGGTGGTCATTCAGATGTTATTGCAGGAGCATTGATTGTAAAAGACGAAGCACTAGGTGATCAACTGCATTTTCAACAATTTGCAACTGGAGCCACACTTGGGCCCATGGACAGTTTCTTGGTTTTGAGAGGAATTAAAACCTTGCATTTGCGTGTGGAAAGACATTGTGAAAACGGGGGAAAAGTGGTAGAATTTTTAACCAACCATCCAAAAGTTAAAACGGTTTATTATCCGGGATTGCCAAGTCATCCGTATCATGAAATTGCCAAAAAGCAAATGAGTGGTTTTGGAGGAATGGTTTCATTTACTTTTGTTTCGGGGAAAAAAGAGGATGCGATTGATTTTCTTGAAAAGCTAAAAGTTTTTACATTGGCCGAATCTTTAGGCGGAGTAGAATCATTAGCCAATCACCCCGCTTTAATGACACATGCATCGATTCCGGAAGACAAACGTGCATCAATTGGAATTACTGATGATCTTGTTCGATTGAGTGTAGGAATTGAAGATGCCGAAGATTTAATAGCAGATTTAAAACAAGCATTAGCGTAAACAATATTTGAAAACAAAGCCCCAATTCTAAATTTCAGAATTGGGGATTTGTTTTTTATAAAGGATTGTAGCTGTTATTGTAAATAATAAATATAACCCACATTTAACCAAACCAACCAATCATTAGCTTTGTTTTCTTTGTAGAGTGCAGGATTTGGATTTAAGCCGTCTACCCAATTGGAGAAAAAATATTGCATTCTTAAATCAATCATTAAATCTCGTAAAGGAGTCAGTTTATAACGGGTTCCTACACTTGACACAACTGACCAAACCGATCCTCCTTCAGTAGAAAAACCATAAGGGCGACCATCTGTAGGGGTTAAATATTTAGGAAATGTGGTTAATGGTGTTCCTAAAGGTCCCATTGTTGAATAAGCTTCGGCATTATAATAACTGAATTGTCCTCCAAGACTTATAAATGGGCCTAAACTACCAATTCTTGAGGTAAAATCACGAATGCTCAATGGGAAATATTCCAGCTGCATTCCTATATTACTAACCGCAGTAGTTCCTTTCATAGCACGTAATTGATCTGCTCCAAGAGAAGTTTTATTTGGTTCTACCCATTCTCCAAAATGTTTCAATTCGGTTTTATTATAAGAAAGTTCAGACCTTAATTTAAAATGGTCGTTAAAATAAGTTTCAGGAGTATAACAGTTACATTCGGCTTTGTAGGAAAAATTTAGATAATGAATAATCCCAATTCCCATACCTGTATTTCCAGAGTTCGTATTCAAATCGTGGCGTTCCCCATAATCAGATTGAAAAGCTACAGGTCCAGCTATAATTCCTACTTCATGCGAAAAACCAAATTGCGCATTTATATTATTTGAAAAAGCAAATAATATTAGTAAAGTAAGGATTGTTTGTTTGACCATTAGGCATTAAATTTTCAAATCTTGACAAATATATAAAAACATCAATCATTAAAATTAAAAAAATAAAATTAAAAAATAAGCGGCCTAATTCTTAATTTACTTACGAAAACTACAACGATTTCGCTATAAACGATGTTTGAAAAATAGATTTCTTTGTAATTGCTTAATAAAAAGATAATTCTATCGATAAAATGAAAAAATAGGCTGCAATATTTTTATAAAATGTATCTTTGTGTACACCAACGAAAACGTTTTCTTAAACGCAATTATTGTATTTGAAAGAACTATTAATATTAATTTTGTTTGAATAATTTATTCAATATGGAAAATAAAATAAATCAATTTATGGCTCTTGTTGAGTCAAAAAATCCAAATGAGCCTGAATTTATTCAAGCGGTTAGAGAATTTGCTGAAACTGTTATTCCATTTATTGCGATGCAAAAAAAATATGATGGAAAAAATTTGCTTCTCAGAATTGCTGAGCCGGAGCGTTCTATTATATTTCGCGTTCCTTGGGTAGATGATAAAGGAGAAATTCAGGTAAATAGAGGTTTTCGAATCCAAATGAATTCTGCAATTGGGCCTTATAAAGGAGGAATACGTTTCCATCATACCGTAAATTTATCGGTACTTAAATTTTTAGCATTCGAACAAGTGTTCAAAAATAGTTTGACCACTTTGCCAATGGGCGGAGGTAAAGGAGGATCTGATTTTGATCCACAGGGAAAATCCGATGGGGAAGTAATGCGTTTCTGTCAGTCTTTCATGACAGAATTGTGCAGACATATCGGGCCACAATTAGACGTTCCTGCAGGAGATATTGGTGTTGGAGCAAGGGAGATTGGGTATTTATTTGGTCAATATAAGAGAATAAGAAATGAGTTTACCGGAGTTTTAACAGGTAAAGGGTTGGCTTATGGAGGTTCTTTAATCAGACCTGAAGCAACAGGTTACGGAGTTGTTTATTTTGCCGAACAAATGCTTCAAACAATTGGAGAAAACATCAAGGGTAAAACGGTTTCTATTTCAGGATTTGGTAATGTTGCTTGGGGAGTCGCTTTAAAAGTAAACGACCTTGGAGGAAAAATAGTTACTATTTCTGGTCCTGATGGTTATATTTATGATGAAGAAGGAATCTCTGGAGATAAAATTGACTTTATGCTTGAAATGAGGGCAAGAGGTGACAATAGAGCTGAAGCTTATTTAGAAAAATATCCAAATGCTAAATTTCACAAAGGGAAAAGCGTATGGGAAGTAAAAGTTGACATTGCAATACCTTGTGCCACTCAAAATGAATTGAATGAGGAAGACGCAAAAAAATTAATTGCTAACGGTGTAATTTGTGTAACCGAAGCTGCAAATATGCCTTGTACGCTGGAAGCTATCAAACTTTTCTTGAACGCTAAAGTGCTTTTTGCTCCTGGTAAGGCGGCAAATGCTGGTGGTGTGGCGGCTTCAGGACTTGAGATGACACAAAACTCTATTCGTCTAAACTGGACGAGTGAAGAAGTTGATTCCAGATTAAAAGAGATTATGGTGGGAATTCACAATCAATGCAAGAAATATGGTACTGACGGAGAAGGTTATGTGAACTATGTAAAAGGAGCAAACATTGCCGGATTTGTAAAAGTAGCTGACGCTATGCTGGCTCAAGGAGTGGTATAAATCAGGTTTAATTATAATTTAAAATGCCTTCTGCCGATGTTACGGATGGAAGGCATTTTTTTTGCCTAACAAAATTCTAATAGTTTCCTTTGTTCTATATTTGTAAACCAATAGTCATACAAATAATGAAAAAGAGCGTTTTATGTTTTTTGCTTTTACTTTTTATCCAAATGGGTTTTGCCCAAAGTAATCTGTTGTGGCAAGGCTATTTCTCTTATAATGAAATTAAAGACATTTCAGAATCTACAACAGCAGTTTTTGCCGCTTCAGAAAATGCTTTGTTTTCTAAAAATATGGCAACAAGCCAAATCAAAACTACTAATACTATTGATGGACTTTCGGGGGAAACCATTTCGGCATTATACCACAGTGCCACATTCAATAAAACAATTGTAGGGTACGAAAATGGATTGATAATAGTAATCAATGAAGCTGATGGAACCATGCTTAATGTAGTCGATATTATCAATAAGCAATTGCCTTCAAACATAAAAAAAATCAATCACTTTATGGAATTTGAAGGCATTGTTTATGTTTCCTGTGATTTTGGAATAGTTCAATTCAATTTGGCTACCATGCAATTTGGCGACACCTATTTTATTGGTACAAATGGCGCCGAAATAATAGTGAACCAAACGACACTGTTTAATGGATTTATTTATGCAGCTACAAATAATGGTATAAAAAGAGCTGCTATTTCTAATAAAAATTTAGTGGATTTTAGTCAATGGGAAACAATTGCCGCCGGAAACTGGTTTGGTATTGCCGCATTAGGTTCAGATTTGTTTGCTGTTAATACTGCAGGTTACATTCATAAATACAATGCAAATACAAATTCATTTACAGGATATTTAGCTCTTTCATCACCAGCTTTAGATATGAGAGCAACTGCGGGATATTTGACAGTAACAACTGTAAATAGCATTTATATTTACAACCGTCAGATGGCTTTGGTACGCCAAATAAACACTAACCAAATTACTGAAAGCACTCCACGTTTTAATTGTGCAACAATAATAGGTGATTCAGTTTTTATTGGAACACAAGAAAATGGATTGATTACTACTTCCCTTTCTTTAGCCTCGGTTTTTGAAAATACAACTCCAATTGGACCTTCACGAAATAATATATTTGCGCTTCAAGCCACATCAAATTCGCTTTGGGCCGTTTATGGGGATTATACAGTTGACTATAATCCATATGAGTTAGATGATTACGGGGTGAGTAAATTCAGCGAAACTGGGTGGTTGAATATTCCCTATGAGAAAGTTTTAGGAGCTAAATCCATGACCAGAATTACGGTTAATCCCACTAATGAGAATGAAGTGTATGCGAGTTCTTTTTTTTCAGGATTGCTGAAAATTGAAAATGATGAGCCGAAAATTTTGTACAATCAAACTAATAGTGGTCTGGAATCATTAACCTTTGCAGGTCCAAATTATATTGACATTCGAATAAACGGAGCCGCATTTGATAAATCCGGAAATTTTTGGGTTACTAACAGCAGAATAAAAAATGGATTAAAAGTGTTGAAAACTTCCGGTCAATGGCAAAGTTATGCGATGGATAATATTCTGAATTCGGCTATTGATAATAATTTTGGAACAATTGCAATTGATAAAAACGGAACAAAATGGCTTTCCACAAATAGAGATGGAGTTGTCGGGTTTAATGAAAGCAATAATAAATTCAAAAAAATCACAACTGGACCTGATACAGGGAATTTGCCCATTGCTGATGTAAGAGTAGTTGCTGTAGATAACAGAAACCAACTATGGATAGGCACCACAAAAGGATTACGGATTTTGTCTAATGTTGGAAGTTTCCTGTCTGAAGATCAATTAACGACTAATCCCATTATTATATTAGAAAATAACTTAGCACAAGAATTATTATACGAACAATTTATTACTGATATTGTTGTTGATGGTGCAAATAACAAATGGATTGGTACAGCAGATTCAGGTGTTTTTTTAGTGTCGTCAAACGGCCAGGAAACTAAATATCATTTTACGACCAGTAATTCGCCTTTGCCCAGCAATGTTATAAATGACATAGATATAAACAGTGTTACGGGTGAAGTTTTTATAGCTACAGCCAAAGGTTTAGTTTCTTTCAAAGGAGTTTCGACCGCAGCAAATGATGATTTGAATAATGCCTATGTGTACCCAAATCCAGTGCGACCTGAATATCAAGGAACCGTTAAAATTGCCGGATTATTGGATAAAGCGAATATTAAAATTACCGATATTGAAGGAAATCTGGTGTATGAAACCACTTCCGAAGGTGGAACTATAGAATGGGACACCACTGCTTTTGGAAAATATAAAGTGGCTTCGGGTGTGTATATGATATTTATTTCGGCGCAAGACGGAGTGGAAACCAAAGTTAAAAAAGTAATGATAATAAGGTAATTTGGTTCTGGATTTTAGATGCTGGAAAGCAATATTTTAAACCTAAAACCCAGCACCTAAAACCCTAACACCTAAAAATGCTCGTAAAAACAAAAGCTATCGTTCTTTCATCCTTAAAATTTCAAGAAAAAAGCTTGATTGTAAAATGCTTTACGCTATCGCATGGTTTGAAATCTTATTTTGTTCGGGATGCTTTTTCGAGTCGAAAAGCCAATCAGAAAATTGCTTATTTTCAACCGTTGACCATTCTCGAAATTGAAGCTGTTCATAAAAACAAAGGCACTTTAGAAAATTTCAAGGAAATAAAAATTGCTTCGGCTTTTCATTCGATACATTCGGATATTTATAAAAGCACAATTGTGATGTTCATTTCAGAAATGTTGCACCATTCCATTCACGAAGAAGAAACTAACGAGCACCTTTTTACTTTTTTAGAAACGGCTTTGCATTGGTTGGACAATCATGACGAAATTGCCAATTTTCATTTGATTTTATTATTGGAAACTACAAAATATTTGGGTTTTTATCCTGACATTTCTGATATGGATATGCCTTTTTTCGAAATGAACGAAGGTGTTTTTACACCCTTTCACGCTATGAGTTCGCTTACCGAACACGAAAGTAATTTATTTAAAAAACTGATTTATTTAAAATTCGAAAACGATCAAAAAACTTTTCATGTGATTGAAAGACAGATTCTTTTGAAGATTTTGATTGATTA
>JBJOQF010000196.1:0-3438 GCA_046050185.1 Bacteroidota bacterium | reverse complement strand
AATAGCACCGTTTCTGGAACGGCAACTTTTATTGAAAAAAACGGCAAAGTAACTTTTGTAGCAAACCTAGCTGGATTAAAACCTGGTGTACATGCAATACATATACACGAGAAATCTGATTGTACTGCTGCAGACGGAAGTTCCGCAGGAGGTCACTGGAATCCAACATTCAAAAAACATGGTAAATGGGGAGTTGGTGAATATCACAAAGGAGATATTGGGAATTTCATTGCTGATGAAAAAGGAAACGGAACCATTACTTTAACAACTGACGAATGGTGTATCGATTGTGGTGATACAAATAAAGATATTTTAGGAAAAGGACTAATTGTTCATCAAGGAGCTGATGATTTTGTTACACAACCTACTGGTAATGCTGGTGCAAGAGTAGCATGTTCTGCTATTATTAAATAGGCTTTTTTTTATAGATTTAAATTGGAAGATAAAGAGCACCTTTATTTTAAAAACACAAAAGAATGGCGTGATTGGTTGCACCAAAACCATCACACTTCAAAAGGTGTGTATCTCATTTTTTACAAAGTAAATAGTGAATTTGAAAGTATGCGCTGGGAAGAAGCAGTTCAAGTTGCCATTTGTTTCGGTTGGATTGATTCAACAGTAAGAAAAATAGACGAAGAGCGCAGGAAACAAGTTTTTTCTCCAAGAAAAGACAAAAGTGTTTGGAGCAAACTCAATAAAACGTATATCGAAAAGCTCATCAAAGAAAACTTGATGCATGAAAGTGGATTAGCAAAAATTGAAATTGCCAAAAAAAATGGCTCTTGGACTTCATTAGATGCTGTAGAAGATTTGATTATGCCATTAGATCTAAAAATGGCTTTTGATAAAAACAGTTCTGCATTCGAAAACTATAAAAATTTTAGCCCTTCGTATAGGAAAAGTTATCTTTATTGGCTCAATCAAGCCAAAAGAGAAGAAACAAGAAATAATAGGATAACCGAAATCATAAATCTTTGTTCACAAAATAAAAAGTCCAGAGATTAATGTTTCGCAATAAATAATTAAAACTTAACCTAAACTATTCTACATAATCATAAAAAAACATAGCTTTGTAGCTTCAAATTAAAGTAATGATTAACCCTTCGGCATCAGGTTGGATAGATAAATTTTTTATAGAACAAAAATTTTCTAATGAAACTGTTTCTAAAACTACTGATTCATTTTATCAAAAAGTTAGAAACACAGGTTTTATTTACGGCCATATAATTAATTTTGAAACCGTAAATAAAATTGAAACTAAAGACTGGTTTAAAGAAGAGATTTCTAAAGTTGCTTTATTAAATACTTTATATAATGTTTTTTGTTTGACCAAGGAAGAAATCAGCTCTGAAAAATTCATAACAGAAGCCGTTACTTTTTACAATCAAATGAATCCTCAGGGTTTTAATTTATTCAAAAAAATACTGCCTAAAAATTCCCTCGCCTTAACATTAGAAAAAATAATTGATGAACGTGTTCAAACCAATGACACTATAATCAGTAAAAATTTCTCCCATTTAGTAACGAATGCTTTGTTGTTTATAGATGTACTAGCTTTTCGTCAATATTTAATACATGGAGCAATTCCTGAAAAATACCTACAAAGAATAGAAGAAACAATTGTTAATATTTTGACACTTGCTCTAAAAATTAAATCCAACAAATCGCAATACGATGATTTGTTAATTAAACTTTTTGAAGCTTCCATACGCTATAGTAAATTTTCGAGAGTTTCTGTTCAAAGTCTGGAAACGCTTCAACTGGATTATTTTACAAATGAATTAGAAAAATATTATTTAATAGATATTGCCGGAATGGCTCTGTGGAGTGATGGGATAATTGAAAATAATGAAGCCTATTTTTTACATTCATTAGCCGAAACATTATCGATTTCAGATGATTTTGTTAATCAGAGCATAAATAGTACTAATAAATTTATAAACAAACATAAAAAAGACATTCCTTACTTCAATTACTCTAATCCAGTCAAACATTTTTATGACCAAACTACTCAAAGTGTTGTTACATTAGTAAGCCGTAATAAAAGCCGATTGATTAAAGAAATTGTTCAAAGCAAAGAATTAATGCTTCTGTTAGCTTATTCTACCCGAAGAGATTTAGATGAAAAAGAAAAGAAAAAAGTAAAAAAACAATTATTGGATATTTGTAAAACCATTCCTTCTTTGACAATATTTCTGCTACCCGGAGGAAGTTTATTATTACCCATTTTAATCAAGTTTATACCTACGCTGTTACCTTCAGCTTTCAATGAAAATCTAGAAGAAATCGAATAAAAAAATCGCCCGAAAGCGATTTTTTATTAAAATTTCAATTGATATACGTTATCCAAATCTTTATTTGAACTGATATTGACATTCAAATCCGTTACGAAACCAGAATTCAATCCGTACGCCCAACCGTGCAATGTTAATTCCTGTCCGTTTTTCCAAGCTGATTGTACAATTGATGTCTTTGACAAGTCAAATACTTGTTCTTTTACATTAATTTCTACAAAAGCATTAAATCGATCATTTTCATCAACTATCGAATCTAAATATTCATGATGCAAACGGTATACATCTTTAATGTGACGAATCCAGTTATCAATTATACCAATTGATTCATTTCCCATAGCAGCTTTCACACCCCCACAACCATAATGCCCACATACAAGTACATGTTTTACTTTCAAAACATTGACTGCATAATCCAGAACACTTAGCATATTCATATCAGAATGTACTACCATATTGGCAATATTTCTATGAACAAATACTTCTCCAGGTTTTGCGCCAACAATTTCGTTAGCTGGAACTCTGCTATCCGAACAACCAATCCATAATAAAGGCGGTGTTTGTCCTTTGGCTAAATCTGCGAAATAATTAGGATCGCTAGCTAGAGACGTTTCTACCCATTTTTTATTATTTTCTAATATTTTTTTATAAAAATCGCTCATAAGGAATTGCTGTTAGTTAACTCAAATGTAAAATAAAATTAATAGTTTTATTTGCTAAAAAAAAAATCACTGCTAATTTTATTGATTATTTCACATATACTATGGTATTGTTACAATTCTTCTTATAACCAAGCGCCGCGTCATCCAGAAAATCCTTTCTTGTTCAGTTATAAAAACACTCATCATAGAATTTAGTTTCTTCACCATTAATTCTTAATAGATTTAGTTAGAATTTCTATTTACAGCAAATTTGAATAATGAATTCGCAAGTAATCCGCTTTCTTTACCAAGTAATTTTGAAATATTTATTTTGATAAAAATTATTTTAAATAAATTTTAGATTAAGAAAACAGCACTTTGTACTATAAATTAAATTGATTGTTTTTATATTTGTATCAGATATTACTATAAAAATGACAATCACTCAACTAAAATATGTTTTGGCTGTAGCCGAACATAAAAACTTCACTCTTGCAGCCGAA
>JBJOQF010000195.1:0-6012 GCA_046050185.1 Bacteroidota bacterium | reverse complement strand
ACCGCTAACTCCATTAATAAGTGCATCCCAATATTCCTGGATATTATTCCCAATAGGAGTAAGAGCACCTAGTCCTGTTACAACAACTCGCTTTAATGCCATAAAAATGTATTTTGTGTCTTTAACAAATAAAACCCATGCTTTCTTAACTATAGTATTTACTTAAGAGCCATGGGCATTACAATATAAATATATCTTTTGATTGTGTACCAATCTAAATTTAAATTTTAAAAAAAATAATAACACCCGATTTATACCATATAAACCGGGTGTATATTTATTATTTTTTAGCTTCCTCGATATAAGAAATAGCTTGACCAACAGTAGCAATGTTTTCTGCTTGATCGTCCGGAATTTGAATATCAAATTCTTTTTCGAATTCCATAATAAGCTCAACAGTGTCTAATGAGTCAGCTCCTAAATCATTTGTGAAGCTTGCTTCTGTTACAACTTCGTTTTCATCAACGCCTAATTTGTCTACAATAATCGCTTTAACTCTTGATGCAATGTCTGACATAATTTCTAATTTTAAATTTTAATTTGTTGGCAAAAATAAAAAACTTTATTTTAAAACAACTATTTAGTTAATAAATGTGACAACTAATTTAAAAAATATATTTGATAAAGGCTTCTGAATGTTATTTAATTTCATTTTTTATGCCTTTTTTTGCGTAATTAAAATTTGTCAGGTTATGAAAAAAATAGTAGTTTTTGCCTCTGGATCGGGGACTAATGCTGAAAATATCATTAAGTATTTTGCTGCAACTGAAATTGGAAGAGTCGAAGTAGTGTTTACAAACAACCCAAATGCTAAAGTGATTGAAAGAGCCAGAAATTATGGAATACCAACAGAGATTTTTTCAAAAGAAGAATTAATTGAAAGTAAAGTATTACATAAAATAAATGAAATTCAACCTGATTTGATTGTTTTGGCCGGGTTTTTATTGAAATTTCCGGAGGACATTATTGCTTCTTATCCTGACAAAATAATAAATATTCATCCGGCATTGTTACCAAAATATGGTGGAAAAGGGATGTATGGTATGCACATACACAAAGCAATTGTTGGGAATAAAGAAAAAGAAACAGGGATCACTATTCATTTTGTAAATGAAAATTATGACGAAGGGAATATTCTTTTTCAAAAAAATGTAGTTTTATCAGGAGATGAAACCCCAGAAGATGTTGCCGAAAAAATTCATGAATTGGAACAAAAATATTTTCCGGAAGTAATTGAGAGATTATTAGAAAATTAGATCATTAGACTTCTTAGAAAAGCTAATATACAATCACAAAATCTAACAATCTAAAAGGTCTCCAAGTCTAAAAATATAAAATGGAACACGAAGTACATATTTATACGGATGGTGCTGCCAAAGGAAATCCAGGTCCAGGCGGTTACGGAGTTGTGATGGAATGGGTAGGAAAACCGTATAAGAAAGAATTCTACGAGGGTTTTCGTCATACCACTAATAATAGAATGGAATTATTGGCTGTAATTGTGGGTCTTGAAAAATTGAAAAATCCTAACACGAAAGTTTTAATAGTTTCAGATTCTAAATATGTGGTGGATTCCGTTGTGAAAAAGTGGGTTTTAGGTTGGGAAAAAAAAGGGTTTGTTGATAGAAAAAATTCTGATTTGTGGAAACGTTTTCTAGTTGTTTATAGAAAACACAAAGTTGATTTCAAATGGATTAAAGGACATAATAATCACATTCAAAACGAAAGATGCGATGAGTTAGCGGTTATGGCTTCGGGGCAAAAGCAACTTTCTATAGATGCTTTTTACGAAAAAGAAGAAGGAAAATTGCTGTAAAACAATGAAATTCAGTAGAATAAATTAGCAAAACTTTACGATTACGACCCTTTGCAATTTTACAACTTATAAACTATCTTTGCGCTTTAATTCGAAACACATAAATGAAATGAGCTTAACATAGATTTTGTATAAATATCAAATGTTAATAAGCGAATTCCATATTCCTTATAAAAAGAAAATAATATCTACGTATGAATAAATTATTGATTGTTGGGACTGTAGCTTTCGATGCAATTGAAACTCCTTTTGCAAAAACAGATAAAATCTTAGGTGGTGCAGCAACATACATTGGACTTTCAGCTTCTTATTTCAATTTGCAATCTGCCATAGTTTCTGTAGTTGGCGATGATTTTCCGCAAGAATATTTAGATTTATTAACCGCAAGAAATATAGATATTTCTGGTATTGAAGTTGTAAAAGGCGGGAAAACTTTCTTTTGGAGCGGTCGTTACCATAACGATTTGAATTCAAGAGATACATTAGACACTCAATTAAATGTTTTGGCAGATTTTCAACCAAAAGTCCCTCAAAATTTCAAAGATTCTGATGTGGTGATGTTAGGGAATTTACATCCATTAGTGCAAAGCAGTGTTTTAGACCAAATGGATACACAACCTAAATTGGTGGTTTTGGATACCATGAATTTTTGGATGGATTGCGCTTTACCTGAATTATTGGATGTGATTAAACGTGTAGATGTTATTACCATAAATGATGAAGAAGCAAGACAACTTTCGGGAGAATATTCTTTAGTGAAAGCTGCTGCAAAAATCCATGCCATGGGGCCAAAATATGTGGTTATTAAAAAAGGAGAACACGGCGCTTTATTATTTCATAAAAAAGAGGTTTTCTTTGCTCCGGCATTACCTTTAGAAGAAGTTTTTGATCCAACAGGGGCTGGAGATACTTTTGCTGGGGGATTTGCAGGATTTATTACACAGAGTGAAAATATTTCATTCAAAAACATGAAAAATGCAATTATCTATGGTTCTAATTTAGCTTCATTTTGTGTAGAGAAATTTGGAACAGAAAGAATGATTGGTTTAGATAAAGAAGAAGTGTTGTCAAGATTGAAACAATTCAAATCATTGACACAATTTGATATAGAATTATAATGTATTGAAACCTCGGAAACGAGGTTTTTTTTTAAATAAATTTGGCAAGAAATTACAGAATTTAATTTTTGCTCTAATTATAAAGTTATTTTAGGATATAATAATTAGGTAAATTATTAAAATCAACAAACACAACAACAAACAACAATACAATGAGCGACGCTTTACAACACGAATGTGGAATAGCCCTAGTTAGACTACTTAAACCGCTTGAATTTTACAAAGAAAAATACGGAACTGCTTTTTACGGAATACAAAAAATGTATCTCCTTATGGAAAAGCAGCACAATCGCGGACAAGATGGAGCCGGTTTTGCAAGTATAAAAATGGATGTTGAGCCCGGTGAGCGATATATAAGTCGAGTTCGATCGAATCATGCACAGCCTATTCAAGATGTTTTTGCACAGATAAATGAAAGAATAAATGAAGAAATGGTAGCTCATCCAGAATATGCAGATGATGTGCCACTTTTAAAAGCAAATATTCCTTATATAGGGGAATTATTTTTAGGGCATGTGCGTTATGGTACTTTTGGAAAAAATAGTATCGAAAGCGTTCATCCATTTTTACGTCAAAGCAATTGGATGCATCGAAATCTGATATTAGCAGGAAATTTCAATATGACCAATGTAAAAGAACTTTTCCAGAATTTAGTAGAACTGGGTCAGCATCCAAAAGAAATGGCGGATACAGTTACGGTTATGGAAAAAATTGGCCATTTTCTTGACAAAGAAGTAATGCAATTGTATCAAGATTGTAAACAAGAAGGTTTGTCTAAAAGAGAAGCTTCACCAGTAATTGCTGAACGTTTGGATATTGCTAAAATTTTGAGAAGATCTTCTAAAAATTTAGATGGAGGTTATGCTATGGCAGGACTTTTAGGGCACGGAGATTCATTTGTGTTTAGAGATCCTGCAGGGATACGTCCAGCTTATTTTTATCAAGATGATGAAGTAGTTGTTGTCGCTTCTGAAAGACCGGTTATACAAACTGTTTTCAATGTTTCTTTCGAAAAAGTACAAGAAATAGATCCAGGAAGTGCATTAATAATTAAAAAGAACGGAACGGTTTCTATGCAGGAAATTCTTCCTCCTACGGTTAAAAAAGCATGTTCATTTGAACGTATTTATTTTTCAAGAGGAAGTGACGCTGAAATTTATCAGGAAAGAAAAAATTTAGGAAAACTTATTTTACCTGCAGTTTTGGAAGCCATTGATGAAGATACAGATAATACTGTTTTTTCTTATATTCCAAATACTGCTGAAACTTCTTTCTACGGATTAGTTGAAGCGGCTCAAGATTTTTTAAATCAAAGAAAGAATAACTACATTCTTGAAAATAGAAATACCTTAACTAAAGATACTTTACAAGAATTACTTTCGGTGAAAATCCGTACAGAGAAAGTAGCTATTAAAGACGCAAAACTAAGAACATTTATTACTGAAGACAGTAGTCGTGATGATTTGGTTGCCCATGTTTACGATGTTACTTATGGTGTAATCAAACCAACAGATAATTTGGTAATCATTGATGACAGCATCGTACGAGGAACTACGCTTAAAATGAGTATTATCAAAATGATGGACCGTTTGAGCCCAAAACGAATTGTAATCGTTTCGTCAGCGCCACAGATTAGATATCCGGATTGTTACGGAATTGATATGGCTAAACTGGAAGGTTTAGTGGCATTTAAGGCAGCATTAGAATTATTGAAAGAAAGAAACTTGTATCATATTGTTGATGAAGTATATTTAAAATGTAAAGCACAGGAAAATTATATAGACAGTGAAGTTATAAATTATGTAACCGCAATCTATGAGCCTTTTCATCCGCAAGAAGTTTCAAACAAAATTGCTGAAATGTTAAGCTCTCCTGAAATCAATGCAGAAGTGAAAATAATATTTCAAACAGTAGAAGATTTACATATTGCATGTCCTAAAAATTTAGGGGATTGGTATTTTACTGGAGATTACCCTACACCTGGAGGAAATCGAGTTGTAAATCGGGCATTTATGAATTTTTATGAAGGAAAAGATGCCAGGGCATACTAATAATTGAGGAAATTTAGTTATTAATCGGTTTTATGCGTTGTTTGTCTAATTTATTTGTTTTGATTAAATAACTACTATAAATTTGAATCACCATAACATTAGTAGGTTAAGTTTATGGTAGATTTGGGGCAAAAAAGGTGGAAGAAATTCCACCTTTTTTATTGGAATAAAGTCAAAAAACATATAAACAAAAAAGCGCCGATTTCAAAATTTTGAAATCGGCGCTTTTGTTTGTAAGAGAAAAAAATAAAGATAGAACATTCAAGAATTAATTTATAATTCTTTCATCTTGTCTCTTTATATCTATATTTAAAGAAGATTATTTCTCTAAAGCATATCTTCTTGAAACTTCAGTCCAATTAATTACATTGAAAAAAGCTTCAATATAATCTGGTCTTCTGTTTTGGTAATGCAAGTAATAAGCATGTTCCCAAACATCCATTCCTAAGATTGGAGTTCCACCACAACCTACACCCGGCATCAAAGGATTGTCTTGGTTTGGAGTTCCGCAAACATCCACTTTTCCACCTTTATGAACACAAAGCCAAGCCCATCCTGAACCAAATTGAGTAGCTCCAGCTTTACTGAACGATGCTTTAAATTCTTCAAAAGTTCCAAAAGCAGCTTCGATAGCAGCCAATAAATCTCCAGTTGGAAGTCCGCCACCGTTAGGAGTCATTACAGTCCAGTATAAATTATGATTGTAAAAACCACCACCGTTGTTACGAACTGGCATGTTTTTCATGTCAAGATTAATCAAAATATTTTCAATCGTCTTACCTTCCATATCCGTTCCAGCAATAGCAGCATTTACGTTGGTAATGTAAGCGTTATGATGTTTTGTATGATGAATTTCCATCGTGCGTGCATCAATATAAGGTTCTAATGCGTCATACGCATAAGGTAATTGTGGTAATTCAAAAGCCATAATTATGATTGTTTAAATGATTTATAAAAATTTTATCAAATTTATACATTTAACTTTGGAAACGGAAACTCTATTTTGTTATAATTTCATTAAATTAAT
>JBJOQF010000194.1:0-9131 GCA_046050185.1 Bacteroidota bacterium | reverse complement strand
GAAGGAGCTAATTTAACTCACAATGAATACGGAAGTAAATTATTTGCTGATTTCTTTTTCTTTATCACAGGTTTTCACGGTTTCCACGTATTTTCAGGAATCATTATTAATATCATTATATTTTTTAATGTTCTTTTGGGGACTTATGAGAAAAGAGGAAGTTATGAAATGGTTGAAAAAGTGGGTTTATACTGGCACTTTGTCGATTTAGTTTGGGTATTTGTATTTACGTTTTTCTACTTAGTTTAATTTTAGATTTATCATTATGTCACACGAACATGTTTCTAATACAAAAAGAATTTGGACAGTTTTTGGTCTGTTGTCTGTAATAACTATTGTTGAGGTAATTTTTGGAATTATTAAGCCAGAATTTCTTCACATGAATAGCTTTATGGCAATGAGTTTACTAAACTGGTTGTTTATAATCTTAACACTTGTAAAAGCATATTTTATTGTATGGGCTTTCATGCACATGGAAGGAGAGAAAAGTACTCTTAGAAATGCAGTGGTTTTACCAGTAATTTTTTTAATATTATATTTACTTTTCATTCTTTTGACTGAAGGGAATTATATTTATGAGGTTTTTAAGAATTCTACGATTAAATGGAATTTTTAACAAGATATTAATTCAAAAAAAGGGTACGCATTGCGTGCCTTTTTTTATTTTTGTACTTTAAATTTTATCATTGTAATGAAAAAAAATATTGTTCTTTTTGTTCTTTTTATTTTGCCTATTGTTGCCTATCTTTTTTTTGCATCTGGTATAAATAGTTTTACTAAGTTACCAGTTATTACTCCTAAAATTGCTGATTTTGGAGAATGGAAATCTTTAAAAGACGAAAAAGTTAGTTTGAATAATAAAATAACAATTTTAGGATTTTCGGGTTCTGAAATTTTAAAAAACAGAGGTAATTTTTTCAATCTAAATGAAAAAATATATCAACGATACCATACTTTCAAAGATTTACAATTTGTTATAATTTGTCCTTTAGGCACTGAAAATGATGCTAAAAAGATTGTCGATGCATTAGGCGCTTTTACGGATGTTAGTCAATGGCATTTTGTGTTTACTTCTCCTCAAGAAATCAATGCTTACTATAATCAACTTAAACTTGTAGGTAAGCTGGATAAAAATCTAGGCACTCCAAATGTTTATATTGTTGATAAAGAAAGAAATCTTAGAGGTAGAAAGGAAAAAAAAGAATACAAAGAGGGTTATAATACATTTCATCCGGCTGATTTGAGCAATGAGATGCTTGATGATTTTAAAGTTATTTTGTATGAATATCGTGCGGCACTTAAAAAAAATCATAATGCTTCAAAAGAACTTTAATTCTTAGAATTTATGCTTAAAAATAAATCATACATAGGAATTTCCTTTATTATTTTACTTTTTGGGATTTATGCATTGCCAAAAATAATCGATAGAATACAAAATAACGATGTTGTAAAAGGAGATCGTTTGGATAAAGTTGGTGGTGTAAAAAGTGAAGATGGTAAATTAATGAAAATTGGACCTGCACCTAAATTTGAATTAGTAAATCAGGATAATAAAAAAATTACTAATGAAACTTATAAAGGAAAAGTTTATGTTTTAGAATTTTTCTTTACTACGTGTCCTTCAATTTGTCCAAAAATGAATTTGAGCATGTTGGCTATTGAAAACTCTTTCTTTGGAAATCCTAATTTTGGAATTGTTTCTATTACTATAGATCCTACTCATGATACAGCAGCAGTTTTAAAAGCTCATTCTAAGTTATTAGGGGTAAAATCGTCTAATTGGAATTTCCTTACGGGCGATAAAGATTATATTTTTGACATTGCCAATAAAGGTTTTAATTTATATGTGGGCGAAAACAGTAAAGTAAGTGGTGGTTTTGAGCATTCCGGACTGTTTGCATTGATAGATAAGAATGGTTATATCCGTTGTAGGAAAGATGATTTTGGAAATCCAATTTTATATTACGATGGTTTAGATAAAAAAGGAGTTAGAGATATTCAACAAGATATTAATATTTTATTAAAAGATTAAAGATGGAAGATAATTCACTTGAGCAAAAATTCAGCAAATTTATTATAATTGTTTCAATTGTAATTCCTTTAGTAGTAGCTATTCTCTTTGGAGTGAAACTAAAAGATTTTGGTTATAATGTGGAACCGCTTTCTTTTTTGCCGGCTATTTATGCAACAACAAATGGATTAACAGCTATTATTTTAGTTGCAGCTGTAATAGCGATCAAAAATGGCAAAAGAAAACTTCACGAACAGTTAATGACAAGTGCAATAGCTTTGTCAGTAGCCTTTCTGGTGATGTATGTAGCTTATCATATGACTGCCGATTCTACTAAATTTGGTGGTGAGGGAGTTATTAGATACGTTTATTTATTCATTTTGATAACACATATTGTCTTGTCAATAGCGATTATTCCTCTTGTTATGATTACTTATGTGAGAGCTTTGGCTACAAAATTTGATAAACATAAAAAAATTGCCAAAATTACATTTCCAATTTGGTTATATGTTGCTGTTTCCGGTGTAGTTGTTTACTTAATGATTTCACCATATTATGTTTAGTAGAGAAAATAGAAAAAAGAAAATGGAGAAAAAAATTGGGTTGAGAGTAAGAGTATGGTTCTATATTATATGCTCTTTATTCTTTTCTTTTTCTTCATTTGCTCAATGTGCTATGTGCCGTGCTGCATTATCTAGTGAAGCAAATAAAGCTAAAGCGGCAGCAGTAAATGACGGAATTGTGTATTTAATGGTTATTCCTTATCTTCTTGTTGGAGCTATTGGTTATGCTGTTTACCGTATGAGAAAGAATAAATCAAAGTAGATTTATTTGAGATTATTTTAAGCCATCTACTGAAACATTTACCACTCCTTTTACTTTTATAAAAGCAATGATTGCTTGATTAGTTAATTCAATTTTTTGGAATTGAATATCCTCCATTTTTCCATTTACAAAAACACCAGGCATTGGTGAATAATTTTTTAAATAATTCATCATGCTTTGTTTGCCTTCGTCTAAATTTGGTTTTATGGAATAGCGACAACTTTGTTGAATTTTTCTTAAAACTAATCCTTGAGCAAGCCAGTTAGCAGTGCGCATTAATTTATTTTTTGTATCCAAGGCATAATCTAATTGGTCAAAAAACACTTCTTTTGTTTTATCATTATATTGTGGGAAACCGGCTAAATAAATGGTTCCGTTTACAGATCCCAATACATCTAAAGCAATTATCATTTTGCCTTTTTTGTGCCATATAGCCACGTTTTGTACTTTGATTTTCTTGTTTCCTGAGCCAAATTCCTGTCCGGAGAAATTCTTAGTCATTATTTTTGAAGCTTCTTCATAAGTAGAAACGGCAACAATATTTGCAGTTATTTCTTCAGGGATTTTAATTACGGGTTTTAAAACAATTTTATTTTTGTCGAATTTAGATTCGGGTTTTTTGCCTATCAATGTTTCCATGTTACATTTCATACCCATTTCTAACAAAAAAGTGTCGTTTTTTAACTTGGCTGTAGTAGAGTATATTTCAAGTGGATTAATACGAAGCCAGCTTTGATATTCTTCATTCATTTGAAAAGGAGTACAAATTTTTTCTAATGCAGCCAGGACATTAGGCTTAAAATCCATAGATTTTGCAATAGCATCGTCAATTTTCTTTTCGATTTTCGATCTAAAGAGTTTGATTCCAGGATTAATAAGGTAAGTTACGGGAACATTTTTTCCAAAAACTGTCATTGTTGGACTTTCGTTCCAATCTAATGACTTTAGTTCTGTTTTAGTATTTAATTTCCAATTAATTAAGTTAGTGTCACTTAGTAAGGTCACCACGCCGTCTAGATTAAATTCTCGTGTATTGTAAAATTCTACACCCATTTTTTTTGTGCCAATTCTATATTTTACAACAGCCTTCAATGGTAAAATAGTTTTTATTTTTTCTCCAGAAATTCCTTTGTCGTTTGTAATTGTAATAGGTGTCAATTTCCAAACTCTCATTTCTATGTCGTCATCTTCAATGTTGTTGTCTTCATAGATTAATCCGTTTAAGATTGAATTCGTTTGGTTTTCAATATCTTTTAGTTTTATACTTATTGGTAAATTAATAAAAGAGGGAATGTTTTCGTAAACTAAAGGAATAGCATCATCTGGTTCCGGTTTTAATGTAGCTATTTTTTGAGAAGTCGAACAACCGAAAATCAATATGATAAGAGAGGTAGTCAATAAGGTTGAAAATAATTTTGGCATTTTATTTTAGTTTAAAACAACAAAATTAGCAAAAGAAATATATTTTTAAGGTTTTTTGTAACAAATGGTAATTTTCAAAGTCTAACTGTTTTTATATTGAGTTATGGATGAAAAATTTGATATTATTCCATAGTTCTTTTATTAGAAAAAGTTAAATTTGTTTAGCAGTGATACTGCACTTTTATTCAAAATATATGGGAAAAAGAAGTTTTCTTAGTTTAATTCTAATGTTAGTTTGCAGCATAACTATTCAGGCACAATCAAAAAATTGGACCTTGGAAGAATGTGTAAAATACGCAATACAAAACAATATTTCAATCAAGCAAACCGAATTAGATTCTAAAACGGCAGCTATTGATAAAAAAGGCGCGATAGGAAATTTTCTTCCATCCTTAAATGCAAATGCTTCTCATTCTTGGAATATTGGTTTAAATCAAGATATCACGACAGGACTTTTGCGCAATCAAACTACTCAGTTTACATCTGCAGGGTCGAGTGTTGGAATTGATATTTATAAAGGTTTACAAAATCAAAATAACCTTCGTAAAGCTAATCTTTCAATAGTTGCGGCAAAATATCAATTGCTTAAAATGCAGGAAGATGTTGCGCTGAATGTGGCAAATTCTTTTTTGCAAGTACTGTTTAATAAAGAAAATTTAAAAGTACAAAAAGAACAATTGGCTATTAATGAAAAACAATATGCCCGTTCACAAGAACTAGTAAATGCGGGATCTATTCCACGTGGGGATTTATTGGATATAAAAGCAACTGTAGCTTCAAACAAACAAAATGTTATTGCTGCAGAAAATGCGGTATTGATTTCAAAATTAAGTCTAGCCCAATTATTACAATTAAAAGACTTTGAAAATTTTGATGTAATTGACGGTACTTCTGCCAAAGATGAAAATAATATTTTGGCACAAACCCCAACCGCTATTTATGATAAGGCTAAAGAAGGTAGAACAGAATTAAAAATTGCTCAAACCAATTTGGAAATTGCCCAGAAAAATGTCGCTATTGCAAAAGGTGCTTTTCAACCTACACTTCAAGGATTTTATAGTTTCAATAGTCGAGTGTCGTATGCAGATGTGCCTCAATATGATCCTACTACAGGAACTATAATTGGAACTCAAAAGCCAGATCCTTTTTTTACTCAATTTAATAATAACAAAGGACAATCTTTTGGAGCTCAATTATCAATTCCCATATTTAATGGCTTTTCAATAAGAAATAATGTAGAACGTTCAAAAGTAAGTTTAGAAAAATCAAAAATTGCATTAGAACAACAGGATTTAGATTTGCAAAGAAATGTTTATACTGCTTTTACGGATGCAAAAGGAGCTTTAAATGCTCATGAATCTTCCATTGTAGCATTAGAATCAAGACAAGAAGCCTATAATTATGCCAAAGAAAAATATGCTGTAGGTTTGATGAACTCGTTTGATTTTAATCAATCGCAAACGTTACTTACTAATGCGCAATCAGAGGTTCTTAGAACGAAATACGATTATATTTTTAAAATTAAAATTTTAGAGTTCTATTTTGGAATTCCAATCATTAAAAACTAGATTATTATGTCAAAAAAAACAATTTATATCTTAATTGGTAGTGCAGTGGTTATTATTGCATTATTAGTAGTGCTTTCAAAAAAAGGAATTATTGGAAACAAAGATAAAGGTAAAGAAGTAGAAATTACTCAAGTTGATACTACTACAATTGTTGAAACGGTTTCTGCTACGGGGAAAATTCAACCTGAAATTGAAGTAAAAATATCTTCGATGGTTTCTGGTGAAATTATTTCATTACCTGTGAAAGAAGGTCAAGTAGTAAAAAAAGGTGATTTATTGGTAAAAATAAATCCTGATTTATATACTTCCGGATTAAATAGAACAGTTGCTAATTTATCTGGAACAAAAGCAAGTTTGAGCCAGGCTGACGCTTCTTTTAAAGAAGCCAAAGCGAGTTATGACCGAAATAAAACGCTATTCGATAAAGGAATTATTTCCAGATCAGATTGGGATAAATCTATTGCTTCTTTTGAGGTTGCAAAAGCTGCGAAGCAAACGGCTTATTTTAATGTAAGGAGTGCTTCTGCATCAGTCAATGAAGCTCAAGATAATCTTGGACGAACAGTCATTTATGCACCTGCTGACGGAACTATTTCAGTGCTTAATGTTGAACTTGGGGAACGTGTTTTGGGAACGCAACAAATGGCCGGAACAGAATTGTTGAGAGTTGCCAACTTGAATAATATGGAAGTTGAAGTTGATGTAAATGAAAATGACATTGTAAAAATAAAAGTAGGTGACGAAGCAAAAGTTGAAGTTGACGCTTATTTGAAAAAACAATTTAAAGGGATTGTGACCAGTATTTCTAACTCAGCGAGTTCTTCTTTGACGGCTGATCAAGTAACTAATTTTAAAGTTAAAGTAAGAATACTTAAAGAATCATATCAAGATTTATTAGAAGGAAAACCAGATACATATTCTCCTTTTAGACCGGGAATGACGGCAACAGTTGATATTATTACCAAAACAAAAAAGAATGTTTTGTCAGTGCCGATAAGTTCAGTTGTAGTAAAATCAGATACTGCTGCAGTTAAAGAAATAAAAATTGAGGATCCTAAATCGGATGAGAAAAAAGCAGCACCTAAAAGTGATAAGAAATTTGAGTGTGTTTTTGTAAAAGTAGGGGATAAAGCTAAAATAAGAATCATTAAAACCGGAATTCAAGATGATTCCAATATTGAAGTTTTAACTGGACTTAAAAAAGGTGATATAGTTATTACAGGGCCTTACACTACAGTTTCTAAAGAGCTTAATTCAGGAGATAAGGTTGCATTAAAAACAGAAAAAGATAAAGAAGAAAGCAAGAAATAATACATAAAGTACCTATATTTGAAAATCACAATTGTAAATTTTATTTTATGGTTGTGATTTTCACGTTAAAATAAAAATGAATTACATACTTAACATCGAAACCGCTACAAAAAACTGTTCTGTTGCTCTTGCAAAAGAAGGAAAAACAATTCTGTGTAAAGAAATTGCAGAAGAAGGCTATTCTCACGCGGAAAGATTACATGTTTTTATTGAAGAAATTATTCAAGAAGCGGGAATTACTTTCAAAGATTTAGTAGCTGTTGCGGTAAGTCAAGGTCCTGGGTCTTATACAGGATTGCGAATAGGAGTTTCTGCAGCAAAAGGACTTTGTTATGCTTTAGGTATACCTTTGATTGCTGTTGATACTTTGAAAACATTGGCTTCACAGGTGAATGTTTCAAATGGTTTGATTATTCCAATGATTGACGCCAGAAGAATGGAAGTATACAGCGCTGTTTTTACTCCTAATTTTGAAAATACAAGAGGAATTTTAGCCGAAATTATTACTGAAAATTCTTTCGGAGATTTTCCGGAAACGCTTTATTTCGTGGGAGATTGTGCTGAAAAATGTAAATCAGTTTTAAATAATGATAATTTTGTTTTCTTAGAAGATATTATATATCCATCTGCTAAGGAAATGAGTTTGTTAAGTTTTGAAAAATTCAAAATAAACGACACGGTAGATGTCGCTTATTTTGAACCTTATTATCTCAAAGATTTTATGATTACCACTTCAAAGAAATAAGATATTTAAATTTAAGAGTCCGCCTTTGATAATCCTTTTGCATAAGGTTGAATAACAATTCCGGCAGCATCAAATGCTACTTTACAGCTTTCTAAAGTTTGCGAGAACACTGCGCCAAAATCTTCATTATTTGCCCATGGTCTCACCGCAAGTTGAATAGCATTGTCAGTCAAATTTTTTACTGAAACTTCAGCAACGGGAGATTTTAGTATTTTTGGGTTACTGTTTAAAACTGCAGTGATGATGTCTTTTGCTTTTTTAATATCGGTGTCGTAAGAAATAGCAATGGTTAAATCAGCTCTTCTAAATCCTTCTAAAGAGTAATTAATAATTGTCCCATTAGATAAAGACCCATTTGGAATAAAAATAGTTTGATTGTTCCCATTGATTAATTTGGTCACAAATATTTGTATTTCACTCACTGTTCCAATAACTCCTTGTGCCTCAATCGTATGGCCAACTTTAAAAGGTTTGAACATAATAATTAGCATTCCACCGGCAAAATTTGACAAAGAGCCTTGAAGTGATAAGCCTACTGCAAGTCCCATAGCACCTAAAATTGCTACAAAAGAAGAAGTTTCTATTCCTAGTTTTGAGATGAAGGACACAAATAATAAGACTCTTAAAATCCAAAGTAAAATATCGGCAAGAAACTTAGTTAAAGTAGGGTCTAAATCTCTTTTTATCATTATTCTTCTAATGAATCTATTGATAAGTCGAATAATGTAAAGTCCAGCAAATAGAATAATAAATGCGGAAATTAATTTTGGTGAATAATCGATTAATGCTTTTACAAAAGTACTTGCGTAATCAGTAAGTTGATTAGGGTTTAAGTTCATTTTTTGAGTAATAAAAAACCTTCTCATAAGAGAAGGTGTGAGTTAGCAATGCAAAAATACAAATAAATTATTTTTCATAAATTAATATGCGTCTTCTTCTATATTATTTATAGTTTTTTTAGTAGTTCATGTAGCTTCTTAATCAGTATTAAAGGGCGGGTTTCTAAATTTAGTTCGTTTGTTTGGATTTTTAGCCCCGGTAGTAGTGGAAATCCTTTTCCTTTTTTTCTTAAATAGGAAAAGATTACTTCACTATACTTTCATTTCATTTGAGTTCAGTGAATTGCATTTGAAACGAATAACTGGAAACAGCTTCTAAAAATAAATTATAAATAAAAAAAGCGTCTCAAATGAAACGCTTAAATTAATTTGTTCAAATTAAACTATTCGAGTTCGAAAGTCAATTTTAA
>JBJOQF010000193.1:0-8477 GCA_046050185.1 Bacteroidota bacterium | reverse complement strand
AATTCCTGAAGGTCAAGAAGAAGATAATTCAATTGATGAAAATCAATCTGAAGAGAAATCCTTTGAAGGCCAGCATTTCTACGATAATCAAGAGGACGAAAACGATACAATAACCAAAGTTACGGGGATGTATAAAGATTGGTTTCTGGATTATGCTTCCTATGTAATTCTGGAGCGTGCTGTTCCAGCGATTGAAGATGGTTTTAAGCCAGTGCAACGCCGTATTATGCATTCTTTGAAAGAATTAGATGATGGTCGTTATAATAAAGTTGCTAATGTCGTAGGACATACCATGCAATATCATCCTCACGGAGATCAGAGTATTGGTGATGCGATGGTACAAATTGGTCAGAAAGAATTATTGATTGACTGTCAAGGAAACTGGGGAAATATCCTAACGGGAGATGGCGCTGCGGCTTCTCGTTACATTGAAGCGCGTTTGTCTAAATTTGCTTTGGAGGTTATTTATAGTCCAAAAATTACTGATTGGGGTGTTTCTTATGATGGGAGACGAGCAGAGCCAAATAATCTTCCGGTGAAATTCCCGTTGCTTTTAGCACAAGGAGCTGAAGGTATTGCCGTTGGTCTTTCGACAAAAGTATTACCACATAATTTCAATGAATTAATAGATTCTTCGATAAAAATATTAAAAGGAAAACCTTTTACATTGTATCCTGATTTTATGACACAAGGTATTGCTGATGTGTCTAATTATAATGATGGATTGCGTGGCGGACGTATTCGTGTACGTGCAAAAATAGGTCAGTTAGACAAAAATACCTTGGTGATTACCCAAATTCCGTTTTCTACAAATACGACTACTTTGATTGACAGTATTTTGAAAGCGAATGAAAAAGGAAAAATAAAAATCAAGAAAATTGAAGACAATACCGCTGCTGAAGTCGAGATATTAATTCACCTTTTTCCAGGTGTGTCACCAGATAAAACGATTGATGCATTGTTTGCTTTCACAGCCTGTGAAACTTCAGTAGCACCATTGGGTTGTGTGATTGAAGACAACAAACCTTTGTTTATCGGGGTTTCGGATATGTTGAAAATTTCGACAAATAGAACGGTTCAACTTTTGAAAAGCGAACTCGAAATTCAATTAGGAGAACTGGAAGAACAATGGCATTTTCTTTCTTTGGAACGTATTTTTATCGAAAACAAAATTTATCGAGATATTGAAGAAATGACGACTCGTGAAACGGTAATTAAAGCTGTTGATGATGGTTTGAAACCACATACGAAACACTTAAAACGTGCTGTTACGGAAGAAGATATTCTACGTTTATTGGATATACGAATCATGCGTATTTCTAAATTTGACAGCAATAAGGCACAAGATAAAATTGAAGCGCTTGAAGGTGATATCGAACAAGTAAAACACAATTTAGAACATCTGATTGATTTTGCGATTGCTTACTTTGCTAAATTAAAAGAGAAATACGGAAAAGGACGCGAACGCCAAACCGAACTTCGTATTTTTGATGATATTGAAGCGACGAAAGTGGTTTTAAGAAACACAAAACTGTATGTGAATAGAGAAGAAGGTTTTGTAGGGACGAGCTTGAAAAAAGACGAATATGTTACGGATTGTTCGGATATTGATGATGTAATTATTTTTCTGCGAAACGGTAAAATGATGATTACCAAAGTAGATGCTAAAACCTTTGTAGGTAAAGATATTATTCATATTACTATTTTTGACAAAAGCGATAAGCGTACGATTTACAATATGATTTACCGTGATGGAAAATCGGGTCCTTCTTATATCAAACGATTCAATGTTTCAGGAGTAACACGTGATAAACTGTATGATTTAACTAATGAAACTACAGGTTCACAAGTATTGTATTTTTCTTGTAATCCAAATGGTGAGGCAGAAGTGATTACTATATTATTGCGTCAGGTAGGAAGTGTCAAAAAATTAAAATTCGATATTGATTTTGCCGGTTTAGCCATAAAAGGACGTGCTTCCAAAGGAAATTTAGTGACCAAATATCCTATCAAGAAAATTGAATTAAAAGAGAAAGGGATTTCGACATTATTGCCAAGAAAAGTTTGGTTTGACGATACTGTTCAACGATTAAATGTAGATGGTAGAGGAGAACTGTTAGGAGAATTCAGGCCTAGTGATAAAATTCTAATCATATCACAATCAGGAAAAATAAAAGTAATTACACCAGAATTGTCAACTCATTTTGATGAAGATATGGTAGTTTTGGAAAAATGGGTTCCTAAAAAACCAATTTCAGCAATTTATTATGATGGAGAAAAGGAACGTTATTATATCAAACGTTTCTTGGTGGAAACCGAGAACAAAGAGGAAAGTTTTATTACAGAACATTCTAATTCACATCTTGAAATCGTTTCTACGGATTATCGTCCTGTTGCCGAATTAGTTTTTACAAAAGTAAAAGGTGTTCAAAAAGAAACTATGAAAGTGGATATAGAATCTTTTATTGCTGTAAAAGGATTTAAAGCTTTAGGAAATCAATTAACAACTGATAAGCTGAAACAAGTAAACTTATTGGAACCTTTGCCGTATGAAATTCCAGTAGAGGTAATTCCGGAAGAATTAGAAGTAAAAGAGGAAACTGACGCTAATGATACTGAGATTCAACTGGAAGATGATGGTCAGATTACTTTGTCTTTAGAATAAACAAAAAGAGCTTCTGAAAAGAGGCTTTTTTATGCTTATTTGAACAACTGTTTTAAAGTAAGGTTCTTTTTATTTCTTAATTTGTTTAAAATTTTCAAAAAAGCAATCGCGGTAATATAGGCATCTCCCATTGCAGTATGCCTGTCTTTTTTAGAGATATCAAATTTATCGGCAAGATCATCCAAACTATAATTGTCCTTACGTTCCAATAAATTAGAAACCAATAGTGTTTTTTTATATAACACTGCTGTGTCTAAAGTTTTGTTTTTTAATTTTGGCAATCCATTTCTCTCCAGCGCCCTATTAATCATGGTAATGTCAAATATAGTATGATGAGCAATTATGATGGAATCGCCCAAAAAGGTCAAAAATTGTTGTAAAGCTTCTAATTCATTGGGTTGATCTATGACATATTCTTTCAAAATTCCATGAATTTTCGCAGTAGTTTGATCGTAATGTTCTTGTTGAATAAAAATTTCAAAACTATCATGAATGGGAATCGTATTGTTTTGAAGGACAATAGCTCCTATGCAAAGTATTCTGTCATTTGTATAATCAAATCCCGTGGTCTCTGTATCCAAAACAACAAAACGGGTAGCATCAATATCGTTTGATTGTTCCTCATCGGATGATTTTTCAGATTTACCCCAAAATTCAAATAAAAGAGCTTTACTTTTTTTAAAGAAGTTCATCATAATATATTTGAAGCATTAAATCGGATGGTAATGAGTTCTTGAAGTTCCTTAATAGTTTTAAAAGTTCGCTTCAGTTTTATTTTTTCTAATTTGGACAACGCTTCCAAGGCAATGAACTGACCGGAATCATGATGTAAAAGCCCTTGTTTGGTTCTGAATTTTAATAATGCTTTGTACGAATAGGAACAGGCTAAATACAATTCTCTGTTATGAGGTTCTAATTCAGCTAATTTTTCAAAACGTTCCGGAGTATTGCTGATAGATTTCACTGAATGAGAGAGAATCAATACTCTTGCAGCATCGGTCAGTGGCATTAAAGCCCGTCTTTTTATGTCAAAAAAGTCTTTGTGGGCACCATCCTGTTCGACAAGAAGCTGTCTGAAGAATCCAGTGGGAGATGGACTTTGCAACGCTCCACTTACTAAATGAATATAAAATACGGGATTAGCTTTTATATTTTCAAAAATAAAATCAGACAAATTATTTACAAGTTCTCTATCTCCATAAGACAGGCTATAATCAAAAAATATAAAGGACAGTAATACTTCATTTTTTCCTGGGTTGGTAATCCAATGGTAAACCAGACTTTCCCATTCACCAAGGCTCAAGCACCATTTTGGATTAGAAGCCATCATTTCTGCCGGACAATAATCATAGCCAATATCAAAAAGCCCTTTATTGACATGAGTAGCTAATTCTAAAAAGTATTTCTTAGTAGTTTCTTTTAATTCTTCTGGAACATCCTCATAAACTAAAGCATTGTCTTGGTCAGTATGCAGTAACTGTTCACTTCTTCCTTGACTTCCTAATGCCAACCATGAAAATTTTACAGGCGGGGGAGTTTTCATTTTTTTAAGCGCTATTTCTATTACTTGCTTAATACAGACATCATTTAATTCGGTTATTATTTTAGAAATCAATGTCATGGGAATATTTTGATCTAAATATCCTTGTAATAATTGCATTATGCTAGCTCGTATCGGCTTTATTTGTTTGGCTTTTTTAGCTCTTTTTACCGCTTTTATTAAAACTGCGGGATTATTGCCCAGTTCTACCATCACATCATGTTTTGATAGAATTCCAACAGCTTTGGTATTTGCCGTGCCATCTTTTGTAAGACATAAATGGCTGATGTTGCTTTTCATCATTGCCATTTGAGCCTGGGTAACGGTCATTTTCTTGGGATAAGTAATAACTGGAGCCGTCATTATCAGTCCTGCTGTTGTGCTGATTGGAAATTCTCCTGTCACAATTTTGTTTCTTAAATCCTTATCTGTGATGATACCAATGGGAAGCTTATCCTCAATAACAAGAATAGCCCCCACGTTTTTTTTAGTCATGATCTCAGCAATTTCTTTCGCTGTTGTTGTAGAATAGCAGGTTATTAGTTTTTTTGAATATTTTACTGGTTGTATGTCCAATAGATTTTTATCAATGTCCAAAGTTTCACTCCCTATTGTTTCACCATATAGTTTTCCGCTATGACTTTTAGAATAGGGATTGCGCGTATTTGAGGCAAAACTTTCTATTAAAAAGTTTCCTACAGCCCTATTTTCTAGTGCATAAGGTTTAAAAATACTAATGGGAACGGCGTAAAGAATACTTTCTTCATAAGTTCGGGCTTCCATCTGATAATTCTCATTAGCGATAAGTGGCCTTAACCCAAAAATATCTCCTTCATCACACCGATCCAAAATATCGTTTTCTTGGCTATTTCTAAGGGTTACGGCGCCTTTATGAACTACATAAAAACAGTTGTGCGTTTCTTCATTTTCGGCAAATACTATGCTGTCTTTTTCTTTGTAGATGATGGATATTTGTTCAGAAAGAGTTTCGATATCTTTTTGATGTAAAAAGCTAAAAGGAGGGAAATTTTTTAAAAAGTCTGCAACTCTATGGGAGATAGTATTTTTCATGACGCTTATTTGCACCTAAGTTAATTTATAAAATAATATATAAAAAGAAAAAGATCAAATTTGCGGTCTTTTTAGTGTTTCCTTATTTAAGGAGGGAATAAATTTTAAGAATTAAAAAAAGCTCCCAAAAAGGAGCTTCTTTATCAAAAAATAGTTTGGTCTATTTATTTTTCTTCATTTTCATATTCAGCACTTCAACTAATAAAGAGAAAGATATAGCAAAATATAAATACCCTTTTGGTACCGGTGTAACGTGGTTTCCAAAGATTAAAGCATCCGATAAATGCGCACTTTCAGTAAGCAACATCATTCCAATTAAAATCAAAAAAGATAAGCCCAGAATTTGAATAGACGGGTGTTTATTGACAAAATTTCCAACAGGGACAGCAAATTGCATCATAATTAATACTGAAATAACCACAGCGGTAATCATAATATAAATAGCGCCTTCTACACCATTTGTCATACCTACCGCAGTAAGAATACTGTCAAATGAGAACACTAAATCAATCATAATGATTTGTAAAAGTACATTTTGAAATGATTTTGTAGCTGCTTTACTTAACTCTTTCTCTTCATGTCCTTTTTCGTCTACTTTCTCTCTGATTTCATTCGTGCTTTTATAAATCAAAAATAATCCTCCTAATAATAGAATGATACTTTGCCCCGTAATTCCTGCTGAAAACCAACTCAAATCGATATGAAACCAAGGTTCTTTCATTTGAATCAATAAATTAATTCCAAACAAAAGCCCAATTCTCATAAACATAGCAAGAAACATTCCCACTTTAGTAGCTTTTTTGCGTTGTTCAATAGGTAATTTTCCAGTAGCAATCGATATGAAGATAATGTTGTCTATTCCTAATACAATTTCCAAAAAGGTCAATGTTAACAAGGCAATCCAAGCATCGGGATTTAAAAATACTTCCATTTTATTTAGTTATGATTTGTAAATTTTAATTTGAAATTATTAATCAGAAATCTTGGTGACAGTTCCTTTTTGTTTGGTGTCTACGCCAACCATTCCAAATTCAAAGGTATAGGAATTTTTTGATGTTGTCAAAATTTTAATGTCAATTGCCTTTTCTTCCGCCATATTTTTTGGATGTAATTTCTGCAAAATATACTCACAATCATTCACCCAACGAATTGTGGCAGTATCTATTTTTCCTTCAAAAGTTTCAATTTCCAAGCTGTCATTTCGCTCAAAAACAGTAGTTTTTTTTACGCCATTGACTTCGTGTTCAAATTTGAATTTCCCAGTTTTAAAATCTTTGCAATTGTGCTCCACATCATAACACGATATTAGTGATAGTAGGGGGAGGAGAAGTATTGTTTTTTTCATTTTTTTATTGAGTTTATTTATGATTTTTTAAGCCTGATCCAGCTGTGCGTTGCAACTACTCGGGTTAAAAGCTTTTTTTCTAATGACAAAAAAGGAGCTTCTGTTAGTCGCTCTTTTTTGTCAAGAAAAAATTGCTTTTAGCCCTGCGGGGTTTTCACTTCCATCTGGGGCAATTATAATTACACAATTTTAATATCGTATTTGTCTAAAAGTCCAATGATTCCTTGCGTAGAAAACTTGGCTTTCTTCATGGGATTGAATTCAGGATCAATTTTAAAATTAGTTGCTTTTGAAAAATCGGCACCTGCTAATTGGGTATTGTTAAAAATAGCACCATCCAAATTACTGTTGTCAAAAATGGAACCCGTAAGATTGGTCCCAACAAAAGTTACTTCTCTTAATGAACAAGAATTGAATTTTGTCTTTGGCATTTTTTTATTCGCAAACGAAGAATAATCTAAAACGCATTCTTGGAAATTGACATTAAACAAGAAATCGTCGCATTCCTCAAATTGAATACCTAGCAATTTGCAGTTTCTAAATTGTATTCCTTTTAAATTGGTTCCTGATAATTTGGTCATCGCCAGATTACAATCAATAAATTCACAATCCATGAAGCTACTATAGGAAAAATCACTATTTGATAAATCACAGTTTTTAAAAATGCAATCTTCAAATTCTCGGTTGTTTACTTTTTTATCGGTGTAAACGATTTTTTCAAATGTTTTTTGAACGTGAATTAGGTTTTCCATTAGTCGTTAAATAAGCTTTTCATAATTGTTTTTAATCCCAAATACATCAGAAATATGGCGGCAACACATGCTATGATTCCTATTGCTAAAACCAAATAATGCCACACATTTTGTTGATTCATAAAAGCATTATAAATCACTGCAGGACCTATAAAAAGAAGTGGCAAGGCACCTGCTAAATATTTGATTCCTTTGGATAATAGTTCTTTGTTAGTTGCCATTGTTTTTGTTTAAAGTTTAAGGTTTAAAGTTTCTCGATATACTGAAAAACGTTGCCTTTAATCTGAAATTTGTTTACTGATCGTTATAATTATCAACCGCTTTTCTCACACTGCCATATTTATTTAATAATTCAGCTGCTTTTTCATAGGAAACGGGAATTTCTCCCATAATCATTTTCACGCCACGGTCAACCAGTTTGCTGTTGCTCAGTTGCATATCGACCATTTTGTTTCCTTTGACTTTTCCCAGTTGAATCATGGTGGTGGTGGTAATCATATTCAGTACCAGTTTTTGGGCTGTTCCCGCTTTCATTCTAGAACTTCCAGTTACAAATTCAGGTCCTACAACCACTTCGATTGGGAATTTTGCGGTTTGGGAAAGTGGGCTTCCAGCGTTGCAAGAAATACTTGCTGTGGTAATATCATTTTCGTTGCAGGCTTGCAATCCTCCAATGACGTAAGGAGTGGTGCCAGAAGCGGCAATTCCTACAACGACATCTTTTGCATTTATATCGAAAGCTTTCAAATCAATCCAGGCTTGGGAAGCGTTATCTTCGGCATTTTCTACTGCTCTACGAATAGCGGTGTCGCCACCGGCAATAATCCCAATTACTAAATCGAAAGGAACGCCAAATGTAGGAGGACATTCCGAAGCATCAAGAATTCCTAATCGCCCGGAAGTTCCTGCGCCAATGTAGAATAATCGGCCACCCAATTTCATTTTGGCAACGATTTCAGTCACTAAGTTTTCTATTTGCGGTAAGGCTTTTTCTACGGCAAGAGGAACTGTTTTATCTTCTTGATTGATATTAGAAAGCAATTCCTGAACGGACATTTTTTCTAAATGTTCGTATTTTGATGATTGTTCGGTGGTTTTAGTGAA
>JBJOQF010000192.1:0-7819 GCA_046050185.1 Bacteroidota bacterium | reverse complement strand
TGGGTTTACAGAAGAAAGTTTAAAAGCTTATGTTTTAAGTAATTTTGGTTTGAATATTAATGGAAATTCTGCAGTTGCATTGTATGGATTTACATCAACAAGTCAGACATCTAATGGAGATGTTGCAGGGGTAAATGATCAAATTTCTGGTGTTTTAGATCAGACTTGGGTACAATTAGGAGTTGTTATTAATGGTACATTAGATAATATAACATCAGGACAAATTTTAACCCCAACAGTAGATTCGTTAACAACCACTGATTCTACTCCAACTATTTCAGGTACTTGGGGCGGTAGGATGTTAGGAGATGATAGTTTATCTGTTACCGTAAATGGGATTACATATTCTCAAGAAATTTATATAAACAATACCAGTTGGAGTCTTACAATTTTATATCCTGAATTATTACCTGGAACTTATGAAGTTGTTGCTACGACCTCAAGAGCTTCAACTAGTACGACGAGTACGGATACAACCTCTGCTGAATTGGTTATTGTTCCAACAGATCCAAATGGTACGGTTTCATCTGGAAATGATGGCGGGTTAGAGAGTAATGGGGATTTAGCAAATCTTATCGCTAAAAGAAATTTTAGTAGAATGAAAAATAATAATGAAGCAAATAAAAAAGATGGGCAAAAGAAATTTGTGTCTTCTTCTGTTTTTTCTAAGTCATCTGGATCTGGATTTAATTTTTCTAGTGTAATTCCAAATACAGGAATGCTTGGTACTGAAACTGCTTTTGTTTCAAGTCCAACAGATTTAATTGGAATTACAAATGCGCAACAAGTATATTCAGTAGATTATTATAAAGTAAATAGTCGTGTAGCAGCTGTTTTGGCTACCGCTACAGCAGGAGCTGTTTACAGTCATTCTAAGGCAATTTGTGATCGTTTGAATAGTTCTTCTCTTGAAAATATTGTAACAATTAATTTGAATGGGTATGATATTATTTTGGTTGAAATAAAAAGAGCCAATGGATTAACAGAATATGCTTTGAATTTTTCGATTCAGCAATTAGGTACTGAAAACAAGCTTCATAGCTATTGGAATATTGATCAATATCCTGCTGGTGATTATCTCAATTTTCAAGTTTGGGGATCTTCAACAAGTCAGATTTGCAGTATTGCAAAAGCGATTATTACTAAATTTCAACAACAAGGGGTATTGTCTTCAGAAAAGATTGATAATAGAATTCCAAATGTCTTTGTTAAAAACGGTACATATAAAAACGGACAATTGTATTTAACAATAATCAATAAATCGAATGCTTATAATTTAGTTTTTCAAGGAAATAAAAAAGTAACAGAATTAGCTACATCTGATTTTGTTTCTCAAAATGTTAGTTTAACTGCTAATTACGAACAAAAGATCGTTTTGCAATTAGATGGTTTATTTGATGTTGGGTTTTCAGTAATTGGAGATACTTCTAAACAAATAGATGCATTGTATTTAGCTGATGGGCCTTGGGGTTTAGATTATTTAAAAAATGAAACCACTGTTTCATCATTTGGTATTGATAATACTTTAAATACTACTGTTGCTAATGATCAATATGCTGTAGAGAGAAATGCTACAGTTAGTGGTAAAGTATATGGAACTATGAATCTATTTAGAAATATTCTTCCTGGAGAATTAGCATTTGATGCCAGTAATTATTCAACTCTTGGTTTTGCAATTCAAAATTCATTACCTGTTGAGGTTGTTTTGGTTACAGAGAATACAACAGACTGGAATAACAGATTGCGTTTTCAAATACCTTCAAATTCAACTGCGTCCGAAGTAAATGTACTTTTTGAAAAATTTACTAACCCACTAGGACAAAAATATAATAATGAAAAGATTAAAGGATTGGTTTTTTCGGTACAGGGAAATTACCAAGAATTTCAGCCTTTTGATGTAAATGTGTCTAAATTGGTTTTCAAGACTTCAAATTCATTAAATACTCCTGATATTAAAAATGGTGGCATGGTCAAAAATGTATATAATTACCCGAATCCATTTACACATTCTACAACAATTGTTTTACCCGTAGTTACTGAAAGTGCCACAGTAAAAGTAATTGATACATCAGGTAGAACTCTTATTACTAAAGAGTATAAAACGATTCCTTCAAATAATGAAATTTCAGTAGCATTAGGAAATTTAGACAAAGGAGTCTATCTATTTATTATTACTACTAAAGAAAATAAAATATTACAAACCAAATTTATGATTAACTAAGAATTTTACAATGAGTAAAAGAGCGATCCAAATGGGTCGCTTTTTTTATGAGTCTTATTTAAATAATATAAAAAGCGCTACTAATTAAATCACTTTAATTAGTATAGAATAAATTATCTGTTATATTTTATAAAGTTTTTCTTTTTAATAAAATCCTATTAATGAAAAATCTAAAATTTCAATATCGACAGTAAGATATAGCTGTTTTCTTCTTTGGTAGACATTATCCTTTAATGAATATACACCTGATGTTGGGTAATCTCAATTACAAAACAATAGGATTTAGGTATTTTATATATTTAATTATCAAAGCGTTTCGTTATCATTGATTCCATTATTGTTCTATAAAAAACATCAATAAATATAGTTCCTGTGGACATTGTAAATAGGAATGGCTAATTTATCTGCCAATATAAGGTAACTCGTTATGGTTAAATATTAGCAGAAACAGAGTCTAATTAAAAAATTGTTCTGTTAGGACTGTATCAGTGCTTATATTTAAGAATATTGTATTGAGGCAGTTGTTTTTTTTTCTTGATAATCTTGCCAAATAGGAAAGGTAATTGCTTTAAATTTCATTGATTAGGGCGCTATATTTCAACAAAAAAGAGACTGTCTTACTAGAAAGCCTCTTTGAAGTTTTTACTTATTTTTTAAGGTGTTTTTATTTAAGTTCAAAAATTGGCTTGGAAAACAAATTCCATTTTAATCGTAATCCAATTTCATTAAATGTAAAACCTGCCGTTGTAGTGGAAGCAATATTACTTCGAGTACCATAAATATTTGCTAATAAACGATCAGAGAATTTATAACCAAATTTTGCTTGCAATCTATAGGTCCATTGTTTAGAATTATTTTCTATGAATTGAAAACCTGTTGCAACATTAGCATTGTAAAACCATGATTTTGCTTCCACAATTTTCTCGTCTTTTAATATTTCTAAAAAGAGCTCAACTGCATTAAATTTCTTTGGACTAAAGTAATCGTTCGGTACTTGGTTTTTAAAAGTAATATATTGGTAGTTAAGTCCGCCTTTTAAAACAGGGCTCGACATAAAGTTATAATAAAAAGAAGTGAATAACAGGTTTCTGACATTGTTGTCTGTTTGGGAGGTGTAAAAGTATTGTGTAAACCATCCAAAATTAAAATTAGTTCCCATATTATAATTAAAATAATAATTATTGGCAGCAATTTCTTTGTCAATTAAATCTGAATTAAAACTTTGAACTTCTCTTTTATATCCAATTTCTAAATCTTGTAATTTGAACGGTTTCGTTTTAAAATAAGTATTAATCAATATCTGATTGTATTTTGTTGTATTTGAATTTGCGGAGGTAATTCCAGCATCTAAGGTATAGCTTATTTTAGGATGGAACTTATAATCGATACCCAATAAGAAATCATTTGTTTTTGCACTGACATTAGAAACGGTATTTTCTGTTTTTCGATATTGGTAGGTTGAGTTAACTGTCCATTTTGTTGATAAAGGTATCGAAATAAGTGTGCGTGTAGACATTGCAATATTATTACCGTTGTCAAAAGAATAGCTTAGTTTTTCTTCAAGATTTGGCGTGTATTCTTCTTTTATTTTTTTTAAGAAATTCATGGCATCATTCTGATTTTTAAAGACTTCTAATGTTTTTTCTACGGCTTTCAATGAGTTTTGTACTTCTCCGGAAGCATAATAAGCATTAGCAATACCTAAATTCCCATCAAATGATTTTGAATCGTTCGCCAGAATGGTTGCGTAGTTTTTTATACTTTCTTTAAAATCACTACGATAAATGGCTAATGTTGCCGCTAATGATAAAGCCCAATTTTCATTAACGTATTTTGTATTTAATTCATTAATTTTTGTTTCGGCTAATTTATATTTTTTGTTCCAAATCAAAGCTTGTACGTAACGCTCCTGAGTTTGTTTTATTAAGGTTTCATCTTGTATGTTACTTATTTTTTGGATTGCTTCTTCTGATATTTTTAATGCTTTTTTATCTTTTCCACCAATATGCTCCAGTAATGATATTCCGTTTAAAGCTACAATAGGTTCGTTTTTAGCAATTAAACCATATACTTTTTTACCTTTAGTAATATTCTTAGTGATTAGATATAAATTGGCTTCATTTGATAATGTTTCTTTGTCATTTGGAAAATCAATTAAAATTTCTTCATAGAAAGCTTCTGCTTCTGCATATAATTTTTGATTTACTTTTTGACTCGCATATCCTAATTTAATATACTTTCTGGAAACTAATGCGCCAGGATTAGCAGGTGAAATTTCCAGTGCTTTGTTAACATAAAAAAGTGCTTCTTTGAATTCTTTTAAGTTAGATAATGTATTTGCAAAACCAAGATGTGCTACAAAATTTGTTGGGTTTTTCTCAACAAGAGTGGTGTAAAATACTTTGGCGTCATCATATTTTTTGTTCCATAGTAGGGATTCGGCATAATTTAGTTCAATTTCTAAATCTCCAGGGTATTCTGTTTTTAAATCTATAAAAATTTGCAAGGCCTTTTCAGGTTTTTGATTAAGTCCTACTGCTCGCGCATGACATAAACGAGCTGTTTTATTTTTGGGATATTCTTTTAGAATGGATTCAAAAAAAACTTCAGCTTTGTCAAATTCACCTTTTTCAAGATTACTGAATCCTTTACTCATTTCTTGAGCATTGCTGATATTATTTAAAAGAATAAGGAGAAGAAAGATTGTTTTTTTTAATAATTTCATACGTTTAGATTCTTGATTTATATGATTGCAAGTTAAGTATAATGCTTTGATATTTCACCTATATCAAATTGATATTCGTCGAACAATTTGTTGGAATTATGATATGTTTATGGATTTATACGAATATTAACAAAGAAAAGAAATTATCATGTCTATTCAGTATGCAAGTTTTGAAATTAATAGTTTATTTATATTCAAAAAGGGAAATCTTTAAAAAATCATTTATAAGTTATTATGCAATATTTAAAAAAAGGTGCTAGTTTCAAATAATGTTGTCAAAAGTATTGCATTATTATATGAAAAAGCGAGTATAAGTGATTAGTTATTTTGTATTATTGTTAAAGAAATCTAATAAGTGAAAGAATTGTTTGAATTAATGAATTTAGATGAGATTTTGCTTTAATATTTTTTGTACTTTTTTAAAAATTTTAAGTAATATGAAAATAGCATCCTATACAATTCCTCCCATTCCAAGAAAATTAAGTCCTGAACAATTATTCATGGTAACTATTCTTTTAGTAAATGGAGGAAATTATTTATATAATTTATTATTAGGTCGCATATTAGGTCCGGCTCAATTTTCGGATGCGGCTATTTTAATTACCTTTTTATTGATTTTATCATTTATTGGGATGACTTTTCAAATTGTATCGGCTAAATATGCAGTTCTTTTAGAGAACCGAAGATTATCTTTTTTTGTCAAAATGATTGTCAAATATGCAATGGCGTCCGGTGTTGTAATAGGAGCCATGATTTTGTTTTTTAATAAAGAATTACAGGAATTATTTCATACTAAAACATCCTTAATGTTTGCAGTTTTTGGTTTTGGAATACCTCTTTATTTTGTTATGAGTATCAATAGAGGGTTGTACCAAGGAAAAAATTTAATGAATAAATTAGCAATTACATATCAAACGGAAATGGCTAGCCGTTTGTTGCTTACCATCACAGCTATTTTATTGCTTCCTGCTGTTCCTCCTTCAGTAATTGTTGCTGTAGGAATCACATTGTCATTTGTATTCGGACTTTTTCCTTTCCAAAAAACAATTTTTGAATCTGTCAGTATTAAAAATAAATTGGAATCTCAAGAAGAATTTATAGATAAAAAAGGAATTATTATTTTTTTTATGCTAACTGCTTTTTATGAGTTAACACAGATTATTATTAATAATAGTGATATCATTTTAGTAAAACATTATTTTAATAATGAGCAGGCAGGTTTGTATGCATCTTTAGCATTAATAGGCAGAGTGGTATATTTTGTAGCCTGGATGTTTGTAATGCTTTTGTTACCCAAAGTGATTCAGCTAAAAAAAGATGGTCAGGAAACACAACCCATACTAATGAAATATGTTTTGTACATTACAATATTGTCTTCAATAATTGTGTTTGTAACTTTTCTATTTCCAGAAACAGTTGTAAACCTTATGTTTGGAGAAAAATACCTTTCTATAGCATTTTTATTGTGGAAATATGCTTTGGCTACTTCAATTTTTGCTATCGCCAATATTTTTGCTTATTATTTTTTATCAATCAATCAATACATTCCGGTTGTTGTTTCAGCAATAATTGGATTGACACAAATTGGATTGATTGTCTTGTTTCATAATTCGCTTCAACAAGTGGTAGAAATGCAGATAATTGCAATGATTATTCTATTGTTTTTTCAATTATCTTTTTTCTTTTATCACAATAAAAATAATAGCAGCCTTAAATAATTATTTTGTCAAAAAACCAGAAATTTAATCTTCCAAAACATTAATATTTGTATTCTATAACTAAAACCTAATAAAAATGAGAATAGCCGTTGTAACTTCTTTTCCGCCCAGTAAAGTGACCTTAAATGAATATGGGTATCATTTAGTAAAAAACTTTGTACAAAAAGAAGAAGTTTCTGAACTACTTTTAATCACGGATAAAACTAAAGGGCCTAAACAGCTTGATTTTGAAAACAGTAATAAAGTTTCCGTTAAAGAGTGTTGGGAATTTAATAGTTATGCTAATATTTTTACAATTTGTAAAACTATTTTAAAAGAAAAGCCAGATGCTGTTATGTTCAATTTACAGTTTGTTAAATTTGGAGATAAAAAAATACCTGCAGCTTTAGGCTTGTTATTACCTATGATTTTGAGGTTATTAGGTTGTAATACGGTAGTTTTATTGCATAATATTCTGGAACAGGTAGATCTTGAAAGTGCTGGTTTTACAAAAAATAAATTGGCGCAAAAAATTTATAATTTTATAGGAACAAGTCTTACCAGATGTATTCTTAAAGCAAATACAGTTAGCGTTACCATAAGTAAATATGTAACAATACTTAATGAAAAGTATAAATCAAAAAATGTAATTTTGATTCCGCATGGAACATTTGAGACACCTAAAAATCCTAATTTTGATTTGCCTCAAGGACCAAAAAAAGTGATGGCATTTGGAAAATTTGGAACCTATAAAAAAGTTGAAATCTTAATTGAAGCAGTCGAATTGATTCGTAAAAAAAGTAATGAAGCTATAGAAGTTGTAATTGCGGGTACTGACAGTCCTAATACTCCGGGTTATTTACAAGCTGTTAAGGAAAAATATGTGAATGTACCAGGAATTGTTTATACAGGTTACGTTGAAGAGAATCAGGTAGCAACAATTTTTAATGAAAGTACAATGGTTGTTTTTCCATATACTTCCACTACCGGAAGTTCAGGTGTTTTACATCAGGCAGGGAGTTATGGTAAAGCGGTTGTAATGCCGGATTTAGGAGATTTGAGTATTTTAGTTAAAGAAGAAGGCTATAGTGGTGAGTTTTTTAATCCTGAAAGCACAGAGTCACTTGCAAATGCGATTAATGCAATATTAATAGATGATGATTATAGAAAAAAAAT
>JBJOQF010000191.1:0-2783 GCA_046050185.1 Bacteroidota bacterium | reverse complement strand
ATTTTGATTATTTTAAAATATCCACCACTAATTTCTATTATATTATAGTTTTGGGTGTTTATCTCAATCTTTTTGGGACCATATTCGAAATGTATAACCTTCAGGTAGCCAGCAATCAGTTTCAGGTAATTCGGAGTGCCATTCTTAGTGCATCAACGACTGTTTTGGTTTATTTATTGACACCAATATTATCACCTGAATTACCATCGAAAAGGATTGAAATTCTGGTGTTTTATTTGGTTGTATTTGTAGCTTTATTTTTATGGAGGATATTTTATGTTACTTTTTTAGCATCCAATCGGTTTCTTCAAAATGCAGTTTTAATCTGTGATAAAGAACAAGTGGAGGAATTGATTTCCGGATTAGAGTATATAGACCCGCATTATAAAATAATTGCATTTGTCCATGCTGATGCCGCCGAAGATGAAAAAGCGGAATACCATTATGTGCCAAACATAAAAAGGGACAATTTGTTTTCGTTTGTAAAAGAAAATTCTATAGCTGAGATTGTGATTGCTTCCCAAAAAACAGAGGGTATCACCACTGAATTATACCAACAATTACTTCATTTACTGGAGTCAGGAAGTATCATTAGGGAGTATACGCAGGTATATGAAAGTAAAACGCAACGCATACCGGTACATTATATTTCCAGGGATTTTTATCGTTTCTTTCCCTTTAGCCGAAGCAATCAAAATAAATTGTATTTGTTGAGTGTCCGGATTTTTGAAATAGCAACTTCGGTGCTTGGATTGTCTGTTGCTCTTGTTTTATTTCCTTTGATATTAATTGGAAATGCAATAGGGAACAGAGGGAAGTTGTTTTATACCCAGGAACGCGTAGGGAAAGATGGTGTAGCATTTCAAATTTTAAAATTCAGGACTATGATTATTAATGCTGAATCCAACGGAGCTGTTTTTGCCACTACCCAAGATTCCAGAGTTACGGCATTTGGAAAATTTTTAAGAAAAACCAGAATTGATGAATTTCCTCAATTTATAAATATTCTAAAAGGTGATATGGCAGTTATAGGACCACGACCTGAACGTCCTTTTTTTGTTAAAGAAATAGCCGAAATAATGCCTTTTTATGAAACACGGCATATCATCAAGCCGGGTCTGACAGGCTGGGCACAAGTCAATTATTCGTATGGCGCCACTATTGAAGATAGTTTGATAAAGTTACAATATGACTTGTATTATATCAAACACCGAAGTATTTTCCTGGATTTAAATATTGCTTTTAAAACAATTACCACCGTATTGTTTTATAGAGGGCAGTAGCGAAAATAAATTATTAAGGACACCCTATTCTGAATACTAAGAACTCTCAAGAGGGGAATTGAGGAGTGGGATTATAGTTTAAATGATTTTTAGGTTTAGAGCCAGAAAAAAGAATGTTGACGTTTCTTGTTATTAAATGATTATAGGAATGCGTTTTTTATTTTGAATCGCTAATCGGACTAAAATGATCATACTTGAAATTACTAATGGAAGCACAATTAATAAATGGGCTTTGTTAAGTAGAATGACTAAGTAAATAAGGAGTGAAAAAATGTTGAATAGCGCCAGATTGTAAATTCCTTTTTTGTTTTTTGCCAAATAAAAATACAGTAATCCTAATAATGTTGGATTAAACAATAAGATATTATAATTGTAACCCAATTCATGGTGTTCCGAATAAAATCCTACAAACACAAAGAATACTCCTAATAGTGCCATCATGATGAGGTAAAACAAATTTGTACTTTTCTTATTTATAATTATAATAAGCCCAAGAAACAGGACATAAGTGTACCAATTATTCCACCAAGATCCGGTAACCTCTTCTTTGAATTCGATTATAGTCTTGTTTTCGGGAGCAAGAGGGTGATTCTGAAAAGATACTTTTTCCAGGCTTTTTTGTAATTCATAAGGCAAAAAGATTCGGGTTCCTAAACCGTCTACTTTTTTTCCGAAGATAATACTGGTTCCTAATTTTTCATAAAAATGATTGTCAAAATAAGGATATAATATAGTTCTATACGTAATATCAGTATCTGAATTTTTTACGATTGCAGTAGTGTCCAATGTTTTATTGATGATGTCAACTACCATTGAAGTACAGTTTTTATCAATAAATTTATACGTATAATGGCTTTCACCTGAAACTAAAGAAGTATTTAGATTATCAAATAATTGTTGCTTCAAAGTTAAAGGAATATTCAGTTCTTGCTCATATACCGATCTTTTTTCATAGGTATATTCATTGATGAAATCAGCATAAGAATGGGCTATTGCAAAATACTGTAAATCTCCTTTCATGAATTTTAGAACAAAATTAGGAGTGTTAAAGTCAAAAGCACCATAATTATACACCACATCAATGTTGCTGTAAGGGTCATTGATGCGAATGGCCGTATGTCCAAACATTGAATAAGATTCATTACCTGTTCCACAAGTAAGTACGCTGGCATGAGCATCTTTTGATAATAAAATATTTTGGCTAAAACTGTTGTTTACAGTTAAAAAAAGTAATGTGAAAAAGGAAATTTTTTTTAAAGATGCTATATTCATTTGAAGAGATACTATTAAAAATGGAACACAATGGCACACATTGGACAAATTTACATGGATTTTTCAGTTCAGCATATAAAAGTTAACACGAATTTCACTAATTGTTTTGTGTAAATTAGTGAAATTCGTGTTTGTTCTTTTTATTTTATATGGTATACGGAGTGGGTGAAGCAAGTTAAGGAGCAATTATGTTATCCATTTATATGTTTTAATCAGTAAAAATCCGTT
>JBJOQF010000190.1:0-7886 GCA_046050185.1 Bacteroidota bacterium | reverse complement strand
CATTCTTCGGTAAGCATGGATTTAGATTTAACCATCTGCTTCACGCCATGTTTTTCCATTATAGAATGGACTATTTTATTGTGTTCATCCGCATCTGCAGCCCAATGAATAATAACTCCGTTTTTTTGTGCATTCGATTCAAATTCAAGTAAATAATCATGAATATTCGAAAGCACATTATTCTTGATTTCAGAAGCTGTTTCTCTTAACAATTCCCATTCTGGAATTTGATGTGTCGCTTTATCTCGTTTTTCACGAACAAACCAAAGCGTTTCATTGTGCCAATCAACTCGTTTTACATCTTTATTAAAAATCGCTGCGGCTTCGCTATGTTCTAAATTACTTTTCATATAGTAGCGTTTAATATTTCCGCAATGTGAATAATTTTTATCGGGCTTTTTTGTCTTTTCAAAATACCTTCTAAGTGCATCAAGCAGGACATATCACCGCCGGTAATGTATTCTACCTGATGGGCTTCATGGTCTTTTATACGATCTTGTCCCATTTTTACAGAAATCGCTTCTTCGGTTACGCAAAAAGTACCCCCAAATCCACAACATTCATCTTTTCTGCTTAATGAAACCAGATTTATTCCGTTTATTTTACTTAATAATTGTTCCGGTTTAGAGAAAAATGGTGCATTCAACTCCGTCATTTGCGAAAGCTTCAATCCTCGTTGTCCATGGCAACTTTGATGCATCCCTACTTTGTGGGGGAAATTTCCGGGAATCATTTCGATTTTCAAAATATCGGTGATAAACTCGGTTAACTCAAAAACTCGCTTTCTCATTTGAGATGCTAATGCTTCATTGTTTTCATCATGTAAATGTTCTTTGACATGCAATACACAACTTCCCGAAGGACAAACAATATAATCAAACTCGGCAAAATTGGCAATAAAATTAGTATCACAACCCTTTGTCAAATGGGCATACCCACTATTGGCCATAGGCTGTCCACAACAGGTTTGTTTCATTGGAAAACGAACATCACAATCTAATTTCTGTAATAATTCTAATGTTGCAATAGCTACTTTTGGATAAAATTGGTCCACATAACACGGTATAAAAAGTCCAATTTTCATATGCAATTATTTATTATTTTTTTATTATATGTAATTCGCAAGCATTATTGAGGTTTATATCAAATTTATGCTGTACTTATTTCATATTAATGTTTGTAAAATTTCAAATCAATCAAATCATTTTGAATCGGTTTCGGATTCCAATTTTTATGAATCGCCAATGCGGCACCTAAAGCACTTGCTTGCGCCATAGAAGCGGCATATACTTCCATTTCCGGGAAAGCTTCTGCCAGTAAATTCATAAAAATAGAGTTTTTACTAAAACCTCCGTCCACAAAGATTTTCTTCACAGGACTGTTATGAATCACTAGGTTAGTTGAAAGTATTTGCTGAGCAACGATATCCAACATCAATTGGTGATAGGCAATTTCGTAATTTTTAAAATCACTAAGATTTCTCTTTTCGAAAGGAGATTCTCGGAGAATTTTATATTTATCATCCTTTGAAGAGTACCTTTTAAGATTGATTTCCCTCAATTTAGAAATGATATCTTTATTAAAAAGGATCTCTTTATAAGTATCCAATGGTACTCCAAAATGACTTGCCAATTTTTTGGTTTGCACTTCGTGTTCATTACCTGCAAATAGGCGAGCTGCTTTTACAGGCTTTCCTTTGTATTGCAAATAACACAAACAGTCGTATTGCATTTCATCAAAAGTCAATGGTGTGTCATTGAACGGATTCATGGAAATACTCCAGGTACCTGTAGACAACAAAACAAAAGGCTCCGTGAAATTTATCATATAAGGAATAATTGCCGAAGAGCTATCATGTAATCCTGCTCCAACAGCTATATTACCTACTATATTTATAGTATCTCCTGCATCATGAATAGGCGGAATTTTATCTGCTATATTTTCTTTTTTTATCCATTTGTGATACTTCATCTTCTTGAAATTCCAAAGATTGGTATGACAACCGATACTTGTTATATCTGCAAAATATTTCCCCGTTAAAAGAGAACTTAAATATTGTGGCAAGTGCAAACAATACTTCACTTTTGCAAATAAAGCTGGATTTTCCTCTTTCAAACGGTAAATCTGCATTCCGGAATTCAAACTCCCTAAAACAGGGGAAGCTGTTTTTAGAGCAAACTTTTCTTCCCCTTTGTATTTGTCATAAAACTTCTTTTTTAGCGCTTCAGGGTACGGTTTTAGATAATTATATAAAGGTGTTAAAGAGTTAGCCTCTTCACCTATATAAACAAAACTCGCCCCATAAGTACTAAAATTTACCGCTTTTAAGATATATTCTTTTAATGCCTGCATTTCTGACAACCTAAAAACGATCCAATTTCTAAGTTCTGCAATATCTTCGCAAGGGAAACCGTCTTCATCCACTGTTTCAGGAAGATTGACTGATTTTTCCCAGACAATTTGATAGTTTTCATTAAACAGAAAGACTTTTTTATTTGTTTTACCAATATCAAAAATTGCTACTACATTCATTTTGATTGGTTTTTACAAGCCCGTTGCTACTGTTTTAAATCCTCTCTCGGTGATAAGTCCCTTTCTTACTGCAAGATCACGGTATAAACCTACTGGGTTCAATGCAGCTCCACAGCGCAAACGTGCTTCAGCAACTAAGGCGCGAACATCAGTGCGGAAAGCATTTTGTAAAATCTCCTGCGCTGTCACGACATCATTCTCCTCTTGTGCAATTTCCAATGCTTTTCTGTCAACTGAAAGTGCTTGAGCATAAGCAACCATAATCGCTTCTACCGATTGCAATAAATCTTCCATAGGATCTTTTACATTATGCGAAGCATCAATCATCCAACCTAAATCTTTAGCGTGATTCATCCCTCTGGCATCCATTCCTTCTACTAATTCGTTGAAAATTAAGAATAATTGGTATGGTTTTAATGCGCCGGCGGTCAAATCATCATCGCCGTATTTCGAATCATTGAAGTGGAAACCACCTAATTTTTCTTCCATAAGTAATAAAGAAACAATTTGCTCAATATTAGCATTTGGTAAATGGTGACCTAAATCAACCAAAGTAAAGGCTTTGTCCCCTAATTTTTTTACATAAGAATAGGATTGTCCCCAATCAGCTACTGTAGTAGAATAAAAGTTAGGTTCTGCACATTTATATTCTAAATACATTTTCCAGTTTGATGGCAATGCTGCATAAATTTCTTCTAAACTTTCCAGTGTATTTTGATACGCTTTACGGAAATTCAATTGTCCCGGAAAACAAGAACCATCAGCAAGCCAAACCGTTAATGATTCAGAGCCCAAAGCAATTCCTTGTTGGATTACTTCAATATTATGAGCAATCGCTTGTTTGCGAACCGCTTTATTTACGTTTTGTAAAGACCCAAATTTATAGGAATGAGCTTGATCTGCTTGATCTTGAAACGTATTAGAGTTGACAGCATCAAATTTTAAATTGTGTTGTGCCGCTAAATTCTTGATGGCTTGATGATCCGTTGGTATGTCCCAAGGAATGTGTAAAGAGATGGCGCCAGAAGCATTGTTTAAAGCATGTAATAGACCTACATCTTCAATTTTTTCTTCTAATGAACGTGGTTCTCCACCACCTGGAAAACGACCAAAACGTGTTCCTCCTGTTCCTAAAGCCCAAGATGGAATAGCAATTTGGAAATCAATTAATTTTTGGATAATACTTTCGGTTTCTGCAATTTCTGATGCTGTGAAAACCAATTTATTGGTATGAGATTTTATTAAATCTTCATTATGGGAAGCTATTTTGTTTGAATCAATTAACATGATATTTTTTTTAAAATTAAATAAAAAACTTCTTTAAAAGAAGTTTATGAATGGAGTATATTTTTAAAAACAACTGTGTTCTTTATAAAAGAACTTGTTTATAAATTTAGATAATCTAACGTCCGAAAGATACGGACGCTAGAAAAATCAATCTAAAAAACAAACATCTATAACCTATCTATAAAAGCCCATTGCAACTCCACCGTCAACATTCAAGGCATTTCCTGTTGATTTATTCAACAAGCCACCAACGAATGCAAAACAAGCATTAGCAATATCATCCGGCAATATAATTTCATTCAATAACGTACGTTTCGCATAGTAAGCAGGTAATTCTGCTACTGTAATACCATACGCTTTAGCACGACCTTCTGCCCAACCACCTGACCAAATATTCGAATCAGAGATTACTGCATCAGGGTTTACCGTATTCACACGGATTTTATCAGCTCCTAATTCGGCAGCCATTAAACGGGTTAAGTGTGCTTGAGCTGCTTTTGCAGATCCATAACCTGGGTTATTTGGTCCTGCAACTACTGCATTTTTAGATACGATATTTACAATATCTCCACCAAATCCTTGTTTGCGCATTACTTCTGTTCCAGCTTTAGAAACAATAAATTGTCCTTTTACCAAAATATCATATAATCTATCCCATTCTTCTAAAGTATGTTCTGCAATGGATTTTGAGATACTGATTCCCGCATTATTAACGATAATATCTGCTCCACCAAAAGCTAAACAGGCAGTATCTAATGCTTTTTCAGTACTGTTTTCATCGGTTACATTCAATAAAGTGCTAGAAATTGCATCCTTTCCAAAAGTCTTTATAAAATCAGCGGTAGCACCTTGCAAACGCTCTTCGTTGATGTCATTGATAACAACACAAGCGCCTTCTTCTGCAAATCTTTTTGCGATAGCTTTTCCAATCCCTCCTGCAGATCCTGTAATTAAAGCGATTCTTCCTGATAATGCTTTTGGTTTTGGCATACGTTGCAGTTTAGCTTCTTCCAATAACCAATATTCGATATCAAAAGCTTCTTGACGAGGCAATGACGTATATTCTGAAACTGCCTCAGCACCTTTCATCACGTTTACTGCATTGATGTAATATTCTGATGCTAAACGCGCCATCGTTTTATCTTTTGCGAAAGTGAACATACCAACTCCCGGATATAAAATCACAACAGGATTTGGGTCACGCATCGCTGGTGAATTCGATTTCTTGCAGGTATTGTAATATTCTGCATACATCGCACGGTAGGCTTCAAAAGCTGGAGTTAATTTTGCTTTGATGGCATCTACATCTGATAAATCTTCGTTTGGATCTAATTCTAATACCAAAGGACTAATTTTAGTACGCAAGAAATGGTCTGGACAAGAAGTTCCCAACGGAGCTAATTTCTCCAAATCATTTGAATTGATAAATTCCAAAACTCTGGCATCATCTGTATAATGACCAATCATTTTGCGCTCTGATGAACAAAAACCACGTAATATTGGAGCTACTTTAGCCGCTTTCAACTGACGTGCTGCTACATCTAAACTTTCTATTTTTTGACCTCCAAAAACAGCACGATTTTTACCGTAGTTACTTTCAAGATAATCTGCACATTTTTCAATTACTTCAAGTGTATTGATGTAACTTTCATAAGAAGTGTCTCCCCAAGTAAACAAACCGTGAGAACCTAGCATCACTCCTTTTAGTTTTTTCCCTTTTGCTTCAGCTTCTTCAAGACAAGCGCGCATTTGCAAACCTAAGTCGAAACCTGGACGTTGCCATCCCACCCAACCGATTTCTCCGTTGAATAACTCTTCAGTTATTTTTGCTCCGTCTTTTGCAGCAGCAATAGCAATAGCCGCATCTGGATGCAAGTGGTCAATGTGTTTGAAAGGTAAGAAACCGTGCAATGGTGTGTCAATTGAAGGTGCTTTTGACGCTAAGTCAAAAATACAATGGTTGAACAATTCCACCATTTCGTCTTCAAATTCGATACCTCTGTATACGTTTTCTAAATTGCGAAGTCTTTCTAAATAAAGGGCTGCACAGCCTGATTTTGTTAATGTTCCAATATCTCCTCCAGAACCTTTTATCCACATTACTTCAGAATCAGCTCCTGTTAATGGGTCTTTATCTGTGATTTTTACTGAAGTATTTCCTCCTCCATAGTTTGTTAATCTTAAATCGGCTCCTAATAAATTAGAACGATATATAAAAAGTGCTACTTCATCTCCTGCTAATTCATTAGCTTTTGCTTCATCCCAAAGGTAGCTTACGTGCTGAAAAGTCATGTTATTTGTATTTATATTTGACATAGTGTTTATTAAAATTTGTTTATTAAAGATTTTGAGCGCTATGAATTAAAGAGAATTTCCAATACCAACCAATACAATTGATGCGAGAATCAAACCAATACCCAAAAGGAATGTTCTAAAAGTCTTTTGAGAAACGCCTGTCCATTCTTTTAAATAAAAGCCCCAAAAATTAGCCGTTAAAATAATAGTTGCCATGTGTAAAATCCATGAACTGGCTCCGTTACCTAATTTGCTTTCGCCCATTCCATAAAAAAAGAATTGTAAAAACCACAACGTACCTGCAAGGGCAGAAAACAATGTGTTTTTAGCAATTGGCGTTTCATTATTTGTATAATCCCCAAAAGTTTTATTTTTGAAGTTAAGGTACATACACCAAATAAAGTTAGTAGTAAGTCCTCCCCAAAGCAATACAATATAGGTTACGTTATTTTGAAACAAAGGATTAGATCCCAGTCTTACTGCTTCATCTGCCATAGGTTTTCCTGCTTCGATTCCATAATTAAAGAATGCACTAAGAATTCCTGAAATAACTGCAATGATAAGTCCTTTAACTAAGTTAAAATCTTTATCACTATTCTCTGGTCTCTCTTTAGCGAAATCAGCTTCTTTGAGCATTCCTGCTTTTCCAGAAATAGCAATACCGATCAAACAAACTAAAACGCCTAACAAAACGAGTTGTCCACCAGTATCAGATAACATATCTGTAAATGAAGTCTTTCCTGCAACCGGATAAAAATTATAATAAATAGAAGGTACTAATGCTCCAAAAGCAGAACAAAAACCTAATGTAATGGAATTACCCAATGACATACCCAAATAACGAACTCCTAGTCCATAAGTAAGTCCTCCGATTCCCCAAATCAACCCCATAGAATAGGTAACTGCTTTTACTGTTGGAACTGCTGCGCTAATAATCTCAGCAAAATTAGGTATAGTCAAATACGCCGCAATTGGAGGAACGATTAACCAAGAGAAAAATCCTCCTATAATCCAGTAGCTTTCCCAAGCCCAACCTTTTACCTTTTTGAAAGGCATGTAAAAACTTCCTGAGGAAAAACCTCCTATAGAGTGAAAAAGAATTCCAAGTATTGTTTCCATTTAATATTTAAATTTTTTAGGGTTAATAATTCTGGTGTTGTAAAATAAAAAAATATCTAAAACAAAACTGTCCTGTACAATCCTTGTATATTGAAACGTATTTACATAAAAACAAGAATTTGACAAACTATACTATAGTATTCTCGTTTCATTTTAAAATATTATGAAGCTAAAAATCTGACAAATAAGCTTTAATGACAACACTAGCCTTAAGATTTTAAATAGACAGGAGTGTCGGTAATTAGAAAACGTTAAATATTTAATTATTTTTAAAATTTATAAAATAATCCAAATAATAGCCATTCTTAACAATTATACGTGTTTTTGTTTAGCCAAATGTCTACAAGTAACAAATAGATAAAGCTTTCCTTTTTTTATTTTAAAGAAAACTTTTCTTTACTTAATTGAAAGTATGGAAAACTAGCGTATGAAAAGTCTTGAAGAAGTAAAATAAAAATTCTTTTTTAATCCAAATGATAAAACTTTCTAACCAAATAATTCAGTACAAAATAGAGTAAAGTAGCCACCACAACAAAGGAAAGTATAAAGCTAACCAGGTTCACAACAATATTAGGAAGAAACTTCAATCTGGGGTGCGTAAAATACGGTTCCCGATGCAGTCTTTCATGAATGTGTTTTTTAGCTATTTTGAC
>JBJOQF010000189.1:0-4926 GCA_046050185.1 Bacteroidota bacterium | reverse complement strand
CAGGCAAAGAAAAAATAGTATTTATTTTTAGAATTAGTGTTCAACCGCTGTTTCGTAAAATTTTATACTTTAAACATTAAACTTTTTTAAATAAAATAATGGAAGAAAAAAAAATTGACCTAAATTCGATTATAGGTTTTGTATTGATTTTTGGTATTTTGATATGGATAATGTATCAAAACCAACCTTCTGAAGCAACTATTGCTGCTGATAAGGCTAAAAAAGAGTTGCTTGCTAAGCAAGCTTTGGCAAAAGAAGTTGCAGCGAAAACAGTTGCTAATGCAGCAGTCATAATACCAGGAGATTCAACTCAATTAGCACAATTGGAAAAAACTTTAGGAAATTTTGCTTATTCTGCTACACTTCCTTCAGCTAAAGAAAGTTTTACAACAATTGAAAACGAATTTGTAAAATTGAGAATTGCAAATAAAGGAGGCTATATTGTTGAGGCTACTTTGAAAAAATTCGAAAAATTTAAAAAAGGTTCAGGGCAATTAGTAGAATTGATTAAAGACAATAATGCTGATTTAAATCTGCAATTACTAACAAGTGATAATCGTGCTTTAAATACCAAAGACTTGTTTTTTGAGCCAACATTAACAAAAGTTGGAACAGATCAAATTTTGTCAATGAAATTGAAAGCTGGTACAAATGAGTTTTTAGAATACAAATATATATTGAAACCAAACGATTACATGGTTGGTTTTGATATCCGTTCGCAAGGATTGAATAAAGTTTTGAATACTGCTAAGCCTTTGGATTTAGAATGGAATTTGAAAACATTCAGAACAGAAAAAAGTATCGCATACGAAGATCGTTATACTTTATTGAATTATGAGTATACTGATGAGAAAATTAATAATGTAAGTGGTGGTAAGGATAGTGAAGAAACACCTGAAAATGTTAAGTTTATAGCTTTTAAACAACATTTTTTCAGTACGATTTTATTGACTGATACACCGTTTGCAAAATCAACATTAAAATCACATAAATTAGTTGTAGATGAAAAAGTTGACACTACCTTTATTAAACAATTTAAAGCTAATGTTCCTTTAGCCTTTACAAATGGTGAAATAGATTATAAAATGAGCTGGTATTTTGGACCATCAGATTATAAAACCTTAAAATCTTACGATAAAAATTTAGAAAAAATTATTCCTTTAGGTTGGGGAATTTTTGGATGGATTAACAAATTTGTATTTATACCATTATTCGGATTTTTAAGTTCTTATATAGCGTATGGAATTGCAATAATTATCTTTACTATTATTGTCAAACTTGCCATGTCGCCTATTACCTATAAATCATTTTTGTCTCAGGCTAAAATGAAAGTGTTGCGACCTGAGATTACTGAATTGGGAGAAAAATTCAAAAAAGACCCAATGAAGAAACAACAGGAAACCATGAAGTTGTATAATAAAGCCGGGGTGAACCCAATGGCAGGATGTATTCCAGCATTGATTCAGCTTCCGTTTATGTATGCATCGTTTCAGTTTTTCCCGTCGGCTTTCGAGTTAAGACAAAAAAGTTTCCTTTGGGCAGACGATTTATCTTCTTTTGACCAAGTTGTAAAATTACCTTTCCATGTTCCTATGTATGGGGATCATATTAGTTTGTTTCCAATATTGGCTGCAATAGCGATTTTCTTTTATATGAAAATGACTTCCGGAGATCAACAAATGGCCGCTCCTCAACAAGAAGGAATGCCTGATATGGCGAAAATGATGAAATATATGATTTATATTTCGCCAATTATGATGTTGATTTTCTTTAATAGTTATGGCGCTGGATTGAGTTTGTATAACTTTATTTCCAACCTGATTACAATAGGAATCATGTTTGTGATAAAAAATTATATTGTAGACAGTGATAAAATTCACGCTCAAATACAAGAAAATAAATTGAAAGAGCCGAAGAAACAAGGTAAATTCCAGAAAAAACTTCAAGAAGTTATGGAACAAGCCGAAGCTCAAAAAGCGAAAGACAAAAAGAAATAAAAATTAAAAAAATCTCGATATATCTCGAGATTTTTTTGTTTAAATATAATTTAAGTCATCTGAATTCGTTACTATTAAAAGGTTATTTATTATGAAAGCATTTTATAAAAAAGGAATATTCATTTTTATTTTTTTGAATGTGTTTTGTCTTCAAGCACAAACTGATTTCAACAAATCAGATCAAAACGGTAAAAAGCATGGTTTATGGAGAGGGTTGTACGAAGAATCAAAACGACCTCGATACGAAGGGACTTTTGTGCATGGAAAAGAAACAGGTGTTTTTAATTTTTACGATGATACCAAAGCAAAATCAATAATAGCTACGAGGGAATTTAATCCAAATGACAATTCAGCTTACACTATTTTTTACGACCAGGATAAGAATAAAGTCAGTGAGGGTAAAGTAGTAAATAAATTATTTGAAGGAGAATGGAAGTATTATCATCAAGCTTCAAAAATTGTAATGACTACTGAAAATTACAAAAATGGAAAGTTAGAAGGTTTGCGAACTGTTTTTTATCCGAGTGGCAAAATTGCTGAAGAAATCAGTTATAAAAACAACTTGAAAGATGGCATTTATAAAAAATACACTGAAAAAGGTATTGTTCTTGAAGAATCCATTTTCAAGAATAACGAATATAATGGTATGGCAATTTTCAAAGATACTGATGGAAATATAATTTCAAAAGGGCAGTTTGTAAATGGTAAAAAAAATGGAATTTGGCAATTTTTCGAAAAAGGGGAAAAAGTAAAAGACGTGAATATGAATTATCCTGAAAATATTACAAAGTCAAATAAATAGTTTATAAAAAAAATAATTTAAAATATTTAATAAGAGTTAGTTAAGGTAAAATAAATGCTTAATTTTACAAAATGAAAGCGTTATTTATGGTGAGAATCTACCCGTTTTTTGGTAGTTTTATGAAAATGTGTTGAGTGCATAAATAAGTCCACAACACTCTTAAAAGAATAAAAATAGAACAACAGCTAAGAACAATAAAATGAGAAGAATAATTTTCGTTTTAACTTCAATGGGAATATTATTTTTTAGTTTCAAAATTTTATCAAAAAACACTAAAATTAATCCTCCTACAATTTGTGTTTCAGATGATTCAACAGAAGAAAAACTCTTGAATCGAGCTGTTATTATTAAGAAATTTATTGCTAATAATCCAAATTATAATAAGGAAATCGTTTTTCTAATTGATATGAAAATCAGTTCTGGAAAAAACAGGTTCTTTGTTTATAATTTGAAAAATAATGCAATAATTGATCAAGGTCTAGTTGCTCACGGTATTGGTTCGGAAACACATACGGAAGGGATACTAATGTTTAGCAATGAACCTAATTCTTTTTGTACTTCTTTAGGTAAATACTATATTGGGCATAGTTATAATGGGAAATTTGGTAAATCTTACAAATTATACGGATTAGAGAAAACAAACAATAATGCTTTTACTAGAAATATTGTTATCCATAAGTATGATAAAGTTCCTTGTGAAGAACAGGATAAACCAATATGTAAAAGTTTAGGATGTCCTATGTTAAATAAGGAGTTTTATGCAAGAATTGAAAAATTAATTGATAATTCAAGAAGTAAAATCCTTTTAGATATTTATTATTAAAAACGGTTCTCGATACTCGTCACTTCGAGCGCAAAGCGTATCGAGAAGTTCTATTTCGGTTTCCTCCAAAAAATACTAGAACTGACGTTTTGAATAATTATACCCAACAGGTTTTAAAAGTATTGCTTAATCAACATCAGATATCTTCTTTCAAAATCTAGAGACTTTTTTTGAATTTTGATTATTCCTGCCTTTCTATCGGTTTTGTTTTTGAATCGATTTCTAATAAATTCTTGGTACACCTCTCATGCTCTTCAATTTTTTTACAGATATTACAGTTTCGTTGATTTTAGTCGCTAAACACATTATTCTATCTCTTTTTCTATTGTAAATCTTTGTAACTTTACACCCTTATAAAATTATAATTTTTTGAAGATGAAACGTGTTGTTGTAGGACTTTCTGGAGGTGTAGATTCGAGTGTTGCTGCTTATTTATTGCAACAACAAGGGTATGAAGTTATAGGCCTTTTTATGAAAAATTGGCATGATGATTCTGTTACTATTTCTAATGAATGTCCATGGCTTGAAGACAGTAATGATGCATTACTTGTTGCCGAAAAATTAGGGATTCCTTTTCAAACGGTAGATTTAAGCGAAGAATATAAAGAGAAAATCGTTGATTACATGTTCAACGAATATGAAAAAGGACGAACTCCAAATCCTGATGTGCTTTGCAATCGCGAAATAAAATTTGATGTTTTCATGAAAATTGCTTTGAGTCTTGGAGCTGATTATGTGGCTACAGGACATTACTGTCAAAAAAGCGAAGTTGAAGTCAATGGGGAGACAGTTTATCAATTGAAAGCTGGCGCCGATACCAATAAAGATCAATCGTATTTTCTTTGTCAGTTGTCACAAGAGCAATTGGCAAAATCATTATTTCCAATTGGAGAATTGACAAAACCCGAAGTTCGTGATATTGCGTCTCAAATGGATTTGATTACTGCTGAGAAAAAAGATTCACAGGGTTTGTGTTTTATTGGGAAAGTCCGTTTGCCAGAATTTTTACAACAAAAATTGCAACCTAAAGACGGCATTATTATTCAAATTGATAAAAACGATTCTATTTATAATTCTGAAAAACAAGAAGGTTTAACTCTTGAAGAGAATTTGGCTTTTGATTCCAGAAAACTTCCATATACTCCGGAAATGGGTAAAAAAGTAGGGAAACATCAAGGGGCTCATTATTTTACCATTGGACAAAGAAAAGGATTGAATGTAGGTGGAACTACAGATCCATTATTTATCATAGCCACTAATGTGGAAACGAATACTATTTATACTGGTTTAACCAGTCAGCATCC
>JBJOQF010000188.1:0-4004 GCA_046050185.1 Bacteroidota bacterium | reverse complement strand
TATGATACGAAAAGGAGATGATATAAAAACGGCTTGGATTAAAAACAGAGATCAAGCAACCTATCAAAATCAAGGCTCAGTTATGAATCCTTTGACAGAATTAAGTTTTGAAAACATTAGCGCAAGCGAAAGAAACAATGGGTATTTACGCGTTTGGACAAGACTTCAAAACAGAAAAAAAGGTGGTCCTGATGTATTTTTATTGAAATCAAATTCCAGTACAGAAAATGAAGGTTTAAATGGACTTCATGGGGATTACCAAGGCCAATTTCAAGATATTAAATTATCTGACTTTATGCTAAAAAAACCAAACGAAGAGTATGTTACAAAAGTGATTGTAAGAACAGGAGGAACTGATAAAAAAATGACATTTACCTTAAAAGGAAATTTCAATTAGTCTAAAAAGACTTTTTTTTTAGACTATTAACAGTAATAAAAATGAAAAAAACGCTAATTATCATAGCTCTTTTATTATTCCATTTCACAAAGGCACAGCAAACGACTTTGCAGGTAGTCAATAAAAATCTGGTAACTGTTTCTGGTCAAACCATAACATTAAGAGGTATTAATTATCCATTGATTGATGATGGAAATATAAATCCCGCTGATGCTGTAAGTTATCAGTTTTATATCAATGAAGCGGCAAAAACAGGAGCAAATGCCATTCGATTGCCTTGGTACACGAATGGCGTGCATTGGCGTGATATTCAAACTCCAGGAACTTTGAACGGCTATAGTGTCAATGGGCATTTGAATACTATTATTGCTTACTGTATCAGCAAAAAAATGATTCCTATTTTAGAAATTCACGACCTTACTTGTACAGATGATTGGAGTAGTTTCAACACGACTGTTATGAATTTTTGGACAAGTCCTTCTGTTTTAGCACTTATAGAAAATAACAAATCGCATTTGATAATCAATCTAGCCAATGAATTTGACAAAGTACGTTGGGCTAACAATCCTACTACAGCATTAACAACATTCAAAAATAATTATAATACCGCTATTGCCACCTTACGAAATGCAGGTATAAAAGTGCCTATTATGATTGACGCGCCTGATTGTGGACAATCGTCTTCGGAATTGTTATCGGTTGCAGAAAGCATGAATACAGCTGATAGCAGACATAATTTAGTATTTTCAGCTCATGCCTATTGGGGCGGTTATGCGACTACATTAGCACAAATTCAAACTAAACTCAATGAAGCACAAAGCAAAAATGTATGCTTCCTTTTAGGCGAAGTGGCCAAAAATCAAGATGATGGCAGTTGTGGAAACCTCAATTTAGCATCAATTTATCCACAAATTTTAACCGAAGCAGGTTCCAGAAACATCGGTTGGCTGGCGTGGACATATGCGCAAGATTGCTCTGCAACAAGGGAGATGACCACAAATGGTACTTTTGGAACCTTAACTCCATTTGGAAATGACATTGTAAACAATACTATTTATGGCTTAAAATCGACTGCTGGTTATGGGGCCGCAGTACTTTCTAATGGGAAATTCAGTTTTGAAAATCTCAAAATAGCCATTTTTCCAAACCCATCAAAAGGGCAATTTAAAATTGAAACCGAAGCCGTATTAAAAAAAGTACAAGTCTATGATGTTTCAGGAAAAGAAATGAAATTGATACAAAAAAATTCAGGCAATTATGAAATATACAACCCAAAAGTAGGTATTTATTTCCTTAAAATAGAAACTGAAAATGGCTATTCGATAGCAAAAAAAATTAACGTTCAGTAGCTATTTAACTGAATTAGATCAGTAATCGCTTTAAAGATTCGTTTTTCAGAAGTATTCTGCAAAGGTTTTTAAATTTTTTGAGAAAGTATAATTAAAATCAATGGAATAAAAACACATATCAATCAATTCCGGTTATTAAAATAAACGCTGTAGTAATGAAAAAAACAATTCTTTTTTGGGTATTCCTATTTAGCTGTTGCTCTTATTCTCAAAATAAAAGCAATTGGAATAACACTTTTATATATCCAGTTCAATTAGCCGACGGATTAGATAATTATGCTGGCATTTATTTAAATATAAAATACAAGAAAGCGCCATTAGTTTCTAAAACAAAAAGAATAGGTGGGAAATCAACCAAAATCCAATCGGAATTTATTTATTTAAATAGTAATTCTAGTCAAATTGGAGGCGTAAAATTACCTTTTTCGGTAGCTTCAAAAACCTATTATTGGTTGTTGGATGGCGACATGCTTACAGAAATGGCTTTGTATCCCGAACGATTCAAAATCGATATTACTACCGCAAATTCGCAAGCAGCAGTAATGTATAAATTACCTGAAACTTTTGATCTCATTTCCGAAAACGCATTGAATATAGCGTATTTACAATCTTTTTCGCCTTCAAACCGCAATAGATTATTAGAAGAAAAAACATGGAAATTAGTTGTTGAGAAAAAAGAAATTGTAACTCCAAAAACCAATACTCCTTCGCGTCCAATTGAAAAAGATACTCTTTTAGTTTTTTCAGTAAGGCAGGGAATTCCAAAAGGGATTCGAAAAGCAATTCCGGATTTGAATGAGGATAGTTATATAAAATCAATGCAAGAACACACCGTAAAAGGCTTGCTTTATAACAACAAATTATTCCTGAAAATCCCTGAAAAAAAAGACCCAAAAACCATTCCTGACAAATGTTATGGAGCCTACACGACGCTCCAAGGAATAGCTTGTGCCACTACTGGTGGAATGACGGGTCAAGGCTGTGGCGAATGTGGCATCAAACAAAACAGCAAAATAAAACCTATTTATTACTCCGTTACCATACAAATAGAACCTTAAACTAAAATTAATTATGAAGAAAATTATTGTTTTATCCGCTCTCATCCTCTGTTTTCAAAACAGTTTTGCACAAAGAGATATTATCAGAAATAGTGCAAAACAGGAAAAAATCATTTCTACTGTTAAAAATCCAAATTTAATGCTACAGGAAAAAATTTCAGTATTGATTTATTTTCCAAAATCGGCTTTTACTTTAGATCAGATAAATGCTATTAGTAGTAGTGAAAATCACTATTTAGAAGTTTCTTCACAAAGTATCGTTCCTAAAAGTGGTTGCACTGAGAATGCTTTAGTCAATAGAACATTCTCTAATTGTTGGACAAAAAGTACATCTATAAATCCAATTGGGGTAATTGCAGAAAAATATACTCTAATTACGGGTAAAGATTCCAATTATTATACTATTGAAGCTACAGTAAACTATAACAGATTAGCCCCAAAAACGGCTTTACTATCTGCTTTTTTAGACAAAAGTTATTTGCAAACAATACGAGCTGGAATCTGGAAAGTAGAGGACAAAACCTTCTGCACATTTACATTACCTGAAAGTCGCTGGCCTGAATTTGTGTTCTCTCCAAATATTGGAACAAGAGGTTTTGCTTTACGCGGAAATGTGGGAGCAGACAGTATTTGTTCTTCAGTACCACCAACTACAACTGTTGAACTTTGGGTAGTAGCTCCAAATTAATAATCTCAAAATATAAAAATTATGACCTCAAAAAAAATCCAAAACAAGGGAATCAAAATCATGACCCTATTTGCACTTCTAATTAGTGCTCTTACTTTTGCTCAAACTTCAGGGAATGCTCAAGCTGATGAATTGATTAAACAAATAAAAAATCAGCAAAAATCAACTGGAACAATAAAATTTACCGTTAAAGGAAAATCAATAAAGGATATTGGAACAGTAATGAAAGTTCCTAAAGGTCTTTATTTAATTAGCTCCAGTTTAATGCTCGATGACACACCAGACTCTTCAATACAATTGACAGTAAAAAAAATAGAAAGTGGAAATCAATCTTTAAACATTGATAAAAACAACAACTCATTTGTGGTCTTAAATGAAATTGCTTATGAAATACACGGAACGATTAGCCTTAAAGTTTTGGGCAAAATTATTTCGGGTAGTTTTCAAGGTGAATTATTTGAAATCAAAAAAAATAATGGCAAAGCAACTTCAAAATCAAGTGGGAAAATTTC
>JBJOQF010000187.1:0-4840 GCA_046050185.1 Bacteroidota bacterium | reverse complement strand
AATTATTACGATTATTTTGATGGTGTTTACAATTCCATTTCAAATGATACACCAGAGCCGGTAACCGCTCAGGACGGGGTTCATGTTATGCAAATTATTGAAGCCGCAATACAAAGTAGTGCCCAGAAGAAAGCAATTGATTTATAGTTCAGAATAATTCTCCTTTAAAATTTTTGCCACAAATTAAGCCGAAAACACGAATTTAGTCAAAAATTTGTGGCGAATAATTTCTAAATAGGAATACTTTTTTAACCTAATTTATAAACAATAACGATATATTCTTTGGTAAACGTGTTGTTTCAACATAATGAATGATTGGTTTTTGTACTTTTGACCCCAAGAAATTCTAAAACTGATTCTTTTGATAGATTTAAACTTTTTAGGCAAATTTAAAGCGAAGGGAAAATACAAGAAAACGTATAAAGACGCTAAGATTTCTTATTTGAACAGAATTCGATGGGCAGTATCCATGTTTTATTTTGGCATGGGGTTGTGTTTCGCCACTTGGGCAAGCCGAATACCGGATATCAAAACCACATTACATTTAAGTGAAAGCGATTTAGGAACCATTTTATTTGCTGTCCCGTTAGGACAATTAATCATGATGTCCTTTTCAGGAAAACTGGTTACTCGTTTTGGCAGTCATCGCATTCTCCCTTATTCTATTCTAATGTATGCTTTTAGTTTGACTAATTTAGGATTAGCACAAAATGCTTGGCAACTGGGTCTTGGCTTATTTTTCTTTGGAATCTTTGCAAATTTAACGAACATATCCGTAAATACGCAAGGAGTCTACACCGAAGGACTTTTTAAAAGAACCATCATGTCCTCTTTTCATGGAATGTGGAGTTTAGCTGGATTTACTGGGGCTTTAGTAGGCTTGGGAATGTTAGCACTAAAACTCAATACATATACCCATTTTCTTATCGTTGCGGCAATCGCAGCTCTTTTAGTGGCCATTAATTTCAAATTTTTAATTAAAGCCAAAGAAACCATCCGAACCGAAAAGAAAAAAGGATTCAGAAAACCAGACAGCTCTCTCGTTATGTTGGGAGTAATTGGATTTTGTTGTATGGCCAGTGAAGGTGTTATGTTTGATTGGAGTGGTGTTTATTTCAAAGATATTGTCAAAGCGCCAGGACCATTAGTAATTTTAGGCTATACTTCTTTTATGATTATGATGGCAAGTGGCCGTTTTTTTGGAGATGGTTTAACTCATAAATTTGGACGAAAAACAGTGATGCAAATCAGTGGTTGCATGATTTCAATTGGCTTATTTACTGCCGTATTCTTCCCATTCATAATCCCGTCAACAATCGCATTCATGCTTGTAGGATTAGGCGTTTCTACTATTATACCAACCCTTTATAGTATTGCAGGAAAACATCCAACAATACCAACTGGCGAAGCTTTAACAGCGGTTTCCAGCGTAAGTTTTTTTGGGTTTTTAATGGGCCCACCCATAATTGGTTACATAGCTGAGGCATTTGGTTTGCGATTTTCATTCGCTTTCATTGGTATTTTTGGATTCTTCATTGCACTAATTGTCTCCAGAATCAAGGCAATTCAAGACTAGTTTTATTAGGAGCATAACTTCCTGTTTTTATAAACACACACACCCGCTGTACACAGTATCTTTTTCTCGTAAAAAAACAAGAAAAAGGATACTTGCTGCCATCAGGGCTCATTGATTACGTTTTTAATTTCTTAGAATATTTCTCAAAATGCAGAAATAAAAAAAGCATAAGATTTTTTTTATAAAAAAGAACAACTTAATAGTTTTTTTCTTATTTTTAACATTAGAAATTAAATAGTACGCTATTTATTTCGTTTAAAATTCTAACACCACACTTTTAAGAAGAATTTTATTCGGTCTCAAAATACCACTTTCCAAAAACATTTTTTCCGTTTTTCTGATTCTTTATTCTATTTAAGGACAATCTTTCTGTGTTCAAAAAAAATCATAATTATCTATAATGTTGATTGTAAAAGGACTGGATTTGAGTAACTCAAAATAGAATAAAGAATTTTTATTTATTGGCCCATTCTAATTCGCTCCTAAAAGACCTCAATACGCTTATGATAAAAACTACCCTTATTCTCTTTTTTTTTGTTTCAATACCTTTTGCTTTTGCTCAACATGAAATAGGAATTTCCGGAAAAATTATAGATTCCAAAACACTGCAACCATTGCCTTATGTTGTAGTTACCATTCAAAACACAAATTTAATGCAGCTGACAACAGTTGATGGAAAATTTAAATTTAACGCTGTTCCTGCAGGCGAACAATTAATTTTATTTCACAGTCAGGGGTTTAAAGACGCCTTGTTCCCAGTTGAGATAATACCGGGAAAACTACTCGATTTAGACACAATATTATTAGAAGAAGACCAAACTGTTGAACAGCAAACCGGTTTAATAGCGCTTTCAGAAAGTGATTTAAACGATGACAATAGCGGTTCCGAAAGCACTTCCGGGCTTTTGCAGTCTTCGAAAGATGCTTTTCAGCAAGCAGCGGCCTTCAATTGGGGACAAGCTCGTTTTAGGATTCGGGGCTTGGATAGCGAGCATTCCACGATGATGATTAATGGCGCTTCCATGAATAAATTGTATGATGGCAGACCACAATGGGGCGATTGGGGCGGACTCAATGATGCGCTCCGAAATCAGGAATTTTCCATGGGAACCGCTCCTTCTGATTATACTTTTGGTAGAATATTAGGCACTCAGGAAATCAATACCCGCGCTTCTATTTACAGACCCGGCACCCGAATTTCATTTTCAGGAACCAATACCAATTACAGTTGGCGTATGATGGGAACCTGTGCTTCCGGAATGAATGCGCAAGGCTGGGCATTTGTAGTTTCGGCAGGAAAACGTCTGGCTGCCGAAGGTTATTTTGAAGGAACAAATTACGATGCCAATTCCGCCTTTATAAGTGTGGAAAAGAAATTAACCGACAATCATTCCTTAAACCTTACGGCTTTTTATACTCCAAATTCAAGAGGGAAAAATTCCCCAAATACTACCGAAGTTTCTCAATTGACAAACGGGAAATACAATTCTTATTGGGGTTTTCAAGATGGGAATAAGAGAAATTCAAGAATGAAAACCATCGAAGAACCAATTGTGATGCTGAATCATTTTTTTAAAATAAACGATCATACAAATTTGAATTCCAGTTTGATGTATCAGTTTGGAAAAATTGGAAACAGCAACATCGATTATCAAAATGCGAATAGTCCAGATCCTACCTATTATAGAAAACTGCCGAGTTATTACAGTTCGCATTACAATTCAGATAACGGAGAATTTTCAGGTGAATTTATACCAGATTTAGAGAATTCAGAAAAAAGCAAAGTATTGTTTTTAGCTAATCAGCAAATAGATTGGAATGCGATGTACCAAGCCAATCAAAACACAATTGTAAATGCAAATGGAACAATTTCAGGTTACGAACCTTCTAAAAGTAAGTACGTTTTGTACGAAGATCGCACTGATGATAAAACCATCGTGGCGACTTCTACATTCAATATACAGCTTACGGACAAGATTATTTTGAATACTGGCGGTTCTTTCAAAAACTTGAAATCACACAATTACCAGAAGCTATTGGATTTGTTAGGCGGTGCTTATTTTGAAGACATTGATGGGTTTTATAACGGAAACCAATCTCAATCGGACTTGAATAATCCAAACCGTCAAGTGGTTGTTGGCGATGCATACGGATACAATTATAATTATGTTGCCAATACGCTTGAAGCCTTTACACAATTTAATTTTTCATACAACAAAGTGGATTTTTATCTGGCTCAAAGTTTCTCGAGTGCTAATTATCAAAGGGAAGGTTTGTACAAAAATGGAATTTATGAAACCAGTTCCTTTGGAAAAAGTGAGAAAGCAATATTCGAAAATTTTGGTTTTAAAGGCGGACTAACGTACAAAATATCTGGAAGACAATTGTTGATTTTTAACGGAGCGCATTTGACAAAAGCCCCAACAATCAGGAATACATTTCCCAATTCTCAATTAAATAATAGAATTGTCGATGATTTAAAAAGCGAGAACATCAGCAGTCTTGATATGAGTTATAGTTATCATTCTCCAAAATTTAAAGCGAGGCTTACGGCTTTTTATACGTTGATAAAAGATGCCACACAAACTTCTTTTTTTTACGCCGAAGGAATTTTTGATGATGGTGCAGGTTATAACAATACGAGTGCTTTTGTGAGTCAGACACTAACCCATTTGAACAAGAAAAACCTTGGTTCAGAACTAAGTTTAGAATATCAGCTAAACCCAACCTTGAAAACTACTTTTTCCGCGGGTTTTGGAGAATATATCTATGACAGTAATCCAAATGTAATGGTGACTAATGATGCCGAAGCTTCGGTGGAAAATACGAATCCTGTTTTTGATTTTGGAACCGCAGCATTAAAAAACTACAAACAACCGGGTTCGCCGCAACAAGCCTATTCATTGGGAATTGAATATAGGGATCCTAAGTTTTGGTGGGTTGGGGTGAATCTAAATTATTTGGCAAACAGTTATATTGATGTTTCCCCCATAGCCAGAACGGATCATTTTTTTATCAATCCCGCCAACGGATTTCCCTTTCCTGAAGCGACTCCAGAAAGAGCCAAAGAATTATTGCAACAGGAAAAATTTGCTCCAACAATATTGTTAAATATCGTTGGCGGTAAATCATGGCGAGTTTTCGGTAAGTATGTAGGTCTTTTTGCCAGCATCAATAACGTGCTCGGTGTTACTTACAAAACGGGTGGTTATGAACAGGCCAGAAATGCCAATTTCAGACAACGTAATCAGGATGTTTCCAGTG
>JBJOQF010000186.1:0-9620 GCA_046050185.1 Bacteroidota bacterium | reverse complement strand
TTACGGAAAGTTTGAATATTTCGGTTTCTGCAGCAATCATTATTCAAAATTTGACGAACCGATTGCGTAATTCAAACATTGACTGGCATTTATCCCATGAGGAAATTTTAGTAAAAAGATTGGCTTGGGCCAAAAATTCCATAAAAGATATTAAAAGAATAGAGGAACGATATTTTGAAGAGAACCCGAAGTAGATTGGATTTATGTATGGATTCCAAATTAAAAAAAATGTTATAAATACCAATAGGAGCATACTTTTCAAACTTATCGTATGTCCTTTTCTAATTGGTCTGGATTCTGTCTTGTGTCAAAAACGGTGATAATCTCGACTTCTTTTTTGTCAAAGTTTATTCTGTAGTAGAAAGAGGTTTGTTTTGTTACAACACATCTAAAAAGCCCTTGAAATACGGAAGATTGCGGGCAACTTTCAGGTTGATTTGAAATTTGTTCAATTTTAGAAGTTAGCTTTTTAATAAAATCATTTCGAACTTTCAAATTCCAATTCTCTAAAAGAAAATCATTCAATTTTAAAAGTTTATTTTCAGCTAATTCGGATAAAAATACTTTCACTAAGAGATTTTTTTCAAAAAGTCATTGAACGCAACTTTTTTTCCTTTATTTAACTCTTTTATCCCTTTTTCAATTTCTTCTTGTTCGGGTACACTCAATTCATCCCAAAAATCAACTTTTTCTCTTTGTATGAATTCTGTGATTTTTTCGATGAATTTATCATTCTCAATGTTGAGAATCATTTTTACCAATTCTATTTTAGAAGTTTGAATATCCATAATATTTATTTCTTAAATTCAAAGTTACAAAAAATATTTTCATCCTATATTATAATCTTGCCTTTTAGACGATGGAGGAATCGTATTACCTATTTTGACAAAGTATAGGTTACTCAACTTTGTTTTTTACTTATAATCAAAGTCATTGCGAGGAACGAAGCAATCACATCCAGTATTTCGACAAAGTAAGAGACAAGTTTGCGGAAGTATGTAGTTTTTAGTTTAAGAAACTGCGTTACAAACGCTACGATAGTGCTCCAAATTAAAATGGGTACTCGTTGCAAACGAGCACCAGAGTGGGGACGAATAAATCCGTGCTGAGCGAAGTCTCCTTACTTTGTACCCATTGCTATATGCCGTTCTAATTTTTTCCTGTCTTTGTTGATTATTGGAATGGCTACGAAGTCGGAGACTTCGCAGAGCAATCACGATTATATTTTGTTATTACGACTTATTCATACTTCGCAGAGCTGGGCGTATAACCGCTAACGTTCTCGCGCTACAAGCAGTTTGGGACTAAATTAAGCCCATTCTTCGGATTTGCCAAATCTTCTAAATACAAACCAATTTTTCTATTAAGCCTAATCCCCAAATTGCTTGTAGCGTGTGTTAGTGGCTGGTTTGTTTGTTGATTTTCGGCAAAATTTCTATTTCAAATATCTTAATTATTTTCGAAACATCTTTGTCACTTTTTTGATATCCTCCAGTGTTTTTTGATTTATCAAATGCTCCAACCAAACTTAGTTTTAATGTATTTGAATTATTCCATAAACCTATTTGTTCCTCGTAATTAAAATTGTATTCATAATTTTGAATTTTAGATTTTTTAAATAAAAGTGTAATGTAGTATTTGTATCCATTACCTTTAGAGCCTGTTGTGTCGGTTATTTTGTACGTAATTCTAGAATCTGATAATCTCAAATTATACAATGATTTTTCTAAATTTAATTTTGAAATGGGATAATTATATTCTTGAAGAGGTTCAAATGTTGAGCTAATATTAAGAATAGGATAAGCCAAATAAAAGAATATTATTGAGAATATTATTCCGATAAAAATTAAAAAGATTTTTAAATACTTCATATTTTTGTTTTGTCTTCTGTTTTGGTACTTGCCACTAACTAGTATATAGGTCTGACGATATGCGACTTATCACACCAAATTTGGGTAGATAGGTCTGATAAACGTCAGACTTTATTTATTTTCAAATATATAAATAAATCTGTGAAAAATCTTATAAATAGGAATCAGCAATTAATTTATTCTCAAAGATATATTCTTTGATTACAGGGTCATTACGGGAAACCGTAAACGGAGTTATTTATCACAAAATTCCTAGCCCCGACAGTAGTGGAAAGCCTATGCCGGTTGAAAACCACTTTTTTCTGCTGGTGGCAGAGCGACCAAAGGAAGCTCCTGACAGCGGCTAGAAAAAGGGTTTGTAACCAAATAGCTTGCAGCGTATGGCGGGAACAGCTCCTGAAATGAATTCAGGATAAAAAAATTCCCCAACTACTTTCGTAATTGAGGAATTTAATAGTAAGGAATTGAAACGGTTATTAGTTAACAATAACCCATTGACCTGAGGCGATTAAGCTTTCGGCTTTTTTATATTTCATTTCTTGCGTTTGTCCGTTAGCCACGTTTTGAATTGTAACGTTGTCATTACGATTGATTTTTGGCATATCTCTCACGATAGTTTCCGTTACTTGTCGTTGTTGCGTTTCTCCAGCCTCACGATTTATATTTTCGCTGTTTGGAATTTCGTCTTTACTCAATTTATAATCTTCTTTCTGACGCACTTCTTTAGCTTCCTGAATTTGTTGATTCTCTTGAGCCGGTAAATCACCTTTAAACAAGAATGAAATAACTTCTTTATTTACATTGTCAAGCATTCCTCTAAACAAATTGAAAGCTTCCAGTTTGTAAATAAGCAATGGATCTTTTTGTTCGTGAACGGCCAATTGAACAGATTGTTTCAACTCGTCCATTTTACGCAAGTGTTTTTTCCAAGCTTCGTCAACAATAGACAAAGTGATATTTTTCTCGAAATCAGCAACAAGTTGCGCCCCTTGAGTTTCATACGCTTTTTTCAAATCGGTAACCACATTTAAGGTTTTGATTCCATCAGTGAATGGAACTACAATACGCTCAAATTGATTGTTTTTATCTTCGTAAACATCTTTTATGATAGGGAAAGCTTCTCTGGCGCTTCTTTCTGTTTTCTCGGTATAAAATTCTAGTGTCGCTTTATACACTTTACCGGTTAATTCCATTTCAGTTAATTTCATAAACTCACTTTCTGTAAATGGAGAAGTGATAGAGAAATAACGAATTAATTCGAATTCAAAGTTCTTGAAATTATTTGTTGCTTTGTTTTCGTCAACAATCAATTCGCAAGTATCGTAAAGCATGTTGGCAATGTCTAATTTCAAACGTTCTCCAAATAAAGCATGACGACGACGTTTGTAAACTACTTCACGTTGTGCATTCATAACGTCATCATATTCCAATAAACGTTTACGAACACCAAAATTGTTCTCTTCCACTTTTTTCTGAGCACGTTCGATAGATTTAGTCATCATAGAATGCTGAATCACTTCACCTTCCTGCAATCCCATTCTGTCCATCACTTTAGCCACTCTTTCAGAACCAAACAAACGCATTAGGTTATCTTCAAGAGAAACATAAAACTGTGAGCTTCCTGGATCTCCCTGACGACCTGAACGACCACGCAACTGACGGTCAACACGACGCGAATCGTGACGTTCCGTTCCTACAATAGCTAATCCACCAGCCGCTTTTACCTCAGCAGATAATTTGATATCGGTACCACGACCAGCCATGTTAGTAGCAATCGTCACAACACCTGGTTTCCCAGCTTCTTCAACGATTTGAGCTTCTTGTTTGTGCATTTTTGCATTCAATACATTGTGCGCAACACCTCTCATTTTAAGCATTCGGCTTAATAATTCTGAAATCTCTACCGAAGTTGTTCCAATTAATACCGGCCTTCCTGCATTTGATAATTGGGTTACATCCTCAATTACGGCATTGAATTTCTCACGAGTAGTTTTATAAATAAAATCCTCTTTGTCTTTTCTGGCCATTCCTCTGTTAGTAGGAATTTCTACTACATCCAGTTTGTATATTTGCCATAACTCACCCGCTTCAGTTACTGCAGTTCCAGTCATACCGCCAAGTTTGCTGTACATTCTGAAATAGTTTTGTAAAGTTACTGTTGCAAATGTTTGTGTAGCAGCTTCGATTTTTACGTTTTCTTTGGCTTCAATTGCTTGGTGCAATCCATCAGAATAACGACGACCATCCATGATACGACCTGTTTGCTCATCAACAATCATGATTTTGTTGTCCATGATTACGTATTCTACATCTTTTTCGAACAATGCATAGGCTTTCAAAAGTTGTGTCAACGTGTGTATACGCTCGCTTTTAATTCCGAAATCTTGGAATAGTTTTTCTTTTTCTTCGGCTTCTGCGTCTTTATCCAGTTTTTTCTTTTCGATAGCTGCTATTTCAGTTCCAATATCTGGAAGTACGAAAAAGTCAGCATCAGTATCTCCTGAAAGGAATTTGATTCCGTTATCAGTCAATTCAACTTGATTGTTTTTTTCTTCAATTACAAAATACAATGCTTCATCAATTTTGTGCATTTCGCGATTGTTGTCCTGCATGTATTGGTTTTCAGTTTTTTGAAGCAATTGTTTGATTCCTTCTTCGCTCAAAAATTTAATTAAAGCTTTGTTTTTAGGTAAACTTCTATAAGCTCTTAATAATAAGAATCCACCTTCTTTAGTATTTCCTTCTTTGATTAATTTTTTAGCCTCAGATAAGAAACCGTTAGCCAACTGACGTTGTAAACTAACTAAGTTTTCAATTTTTGGTTTCATTTCCATGAACTCATGACGATCTCCCTGTGGAACTGGTCCTGAAATAATCAACGGTGTTCTTGCATCATCAATCAAAACAGAATCGACCTCATCAACAATTGCGTAATTGTGTTTTCTCTGAACTAATTCATCTGGCGTATGCGCCATGTTGTCTCTTAAGTAGTCAAAACCAAATTCATTATTTGTTCCGTATGTAATATCAGCATTGTATGCTTTTTTTCTTCCTTCAGAACTAGGTTGGTAATTGTCAATACATTCAACGGTTAAACCATGAAATTCGAATAAAGGTGCTTTCCATGTACTATCACGTTTTGCCAAGTAATCATTTACGGTTACTAAATGTACACCGTTTCCAGTCAAAGCATTTAAATAAAGCGGTAAGGTTGCTACTAATGTTTTTCCTTCACCTGTTTGCATTTCAGCTACTTTTCCTTCATGCAAAACCATTCCCCCAATTAGTTGTACGTCATAGTGAATCATGTCCCAAGTAATTTCTTTACCGGCTGCACTCCAAGAATTAGCCCAAATTGCGTTGTCTCCATCTAAAGTGATGTAGCTTTTAGTTGCTGAAAATTCACGGTCTTTTGCAGTTGCAGTTACAACTATTTGAGTATTATCTTTAAATCGTCTAGCGGTTTCTTTTACTACGGCAAATGCTTCAGGAAGAATTTCCATCAACGTTTTTTCCGAAATTTCGTAAGCTTCTTTTTCCAGCGCATCAATAGCGATATAAATATCTTCTCTTTTATCAATGTCTTCAATGCTTTCCACTTCCTGTTTCAATGCGTTAATTTTTGCATCTTTTTCAGAACGGGCTTGTTTTATTTTATCTTTGAAAAAAGCTGTACGCGCTCTAAGTTCATCATTAGATAATGCCATTAGAGGATTTTCAAAAGTTTTAATTTTGTTAAGATAAGGTTGTAACGCTTTTACATCTTTTTGAGATTTATCTCCAACAAAGACTTTAATGATACTGTTTATAAAACTCATAATATGTTTTTATTTCTATTTGTGTAATTGTGTAAATTTAAACAAAAAAAAAGCCTCTTTTGAGACTTTTTATTGGTTTACTTTTTAATATTCATCCTCATTCCAAAGATAATCTTCGTCTGTAGGATAATCTGGCCAAATTTCTTCCATTGATTCATATATCTCACCTTCGTCTTCAATAGATTGAAGGTTTTCTACTACTTCTAATGGAGCTCCTGCTCTAATAGCGTAGTCAATAAGTTCGTCTTTGTTAGCAGGCCACGGGGCATCACTTAAATAGGATGCTAATTCTAATGTCCAATACATCTGTTGTCGATTTAGTTTTGTGCAAAAATAAATTTTTTACTGAAAAAGACAAGTAAAAAACTATTTATTTTTAGTTAAAGTTAAGAACGTCTTTTTTTGTTTAAAGTTTAAGGTTTAAAAGTTTAAAGTTTTTGAACCAAAAATACAGCTGAAAACTGACCGCTGCATACTGAAAACTATTTCCTTGGAATCCATTGAACTTCCGCAGCGTTCAAATCATGAGACAACTTTCGTGCCAACACAAAAAGATAGTCAGAAAGTCGGTTCAGGTACTTGATTGTAATTTCAGGAACAGGTTCATTGTGGCTTAAATGTACTGCTAAACGCTCTGCTCTGCGACAAACACAACGTGCTATATGACAATATGACACAGTAGTATGCCCGCCAGGAAGTACAAAATGAGTCATTGGCGGCAATGCCTCTTCCATAGCGTCAATTTCATTTTCCAATAATTCAATATCGGATTCGATAATCCCCAGTTTCTTTAAACGCAATTCTCCGTTTTTCATTACTTCTTTTTCCGGGGGCGTAGCCAATATAGCGCCAACGGTAAATAATCGATCTTGAATTTCTATAAGGATTTCTTTGTAATGGCTATTCATTTGCTGATCCCGAATCAAACCTATATGAGAATTTAATTCGTCAACAGTACCGTAACTTTCTATACGGGCATGGTCTTTTGGGACTCTGGTTCCACCAAAAAGTGCTGTTGTTCCTTTATCTCCAGTCTTTGTATATACTTTCATCTACGGTTTATTTGATTTTAAAAGAACAAATTTAGGCTATTAATTCCACTATTGCTGCTACAAATAGTTCCAGTGAATCTTTACTGAGATTAAAATACAAATCGGGTTCGATACATTCAATTTCCATTAGGTACAAATCATTGTCGATTACTATTCCGTCTACTCTGGCATACAATAAATCATCTTGAAAAGTATGGACAATTTTTAGTGCCTTTTCAATGAGTTCTTGACCTGGTTGAACCAAATTGTATTTTCCTCCAAATTGTGATTGCACTCTAAAATCCCCCTCAGCGGGTTTCTTGTTGACACAGTGGGAGAATTTTTTATTAAAAAAGATAAAAGAGGTTTCGCCCAATGTTTGAATTTGCGGCATGAATTCCTGTAAAAGCAATTCTTTCTCCGAAGCGATAGTTTTGTATTGTTTGTTTATTTTTGGAATATCTGATTTTTCAAAAACTTCGGTGAGATAAGAACCTGCAGAAAAGGCTGGTTTTATAACTGCTTTTTCCCAATGTGGAGCAACACGTTCTGCAAGATTAAGATTGTCTGTTTTATCAATAAAGACAGTCGGAAGAATTGAAATTTCCTGCTTTTCCATTTCTCGTAAATAGAACTTATGGATGTTTTTCTTGATTACTTCAATGGGATTAAGCGTTTTGATAGCTGATTGTTCTATTTGGTCGAGCCAAATAGTAAACTCGGTTTCTTTTTCGAAATAATCCCAGGTATTGCGAAAAATTAAATAGTCGAAATCGTTCCAATTGATGGTTTTATCACTCCAAATTACTGCTTTGGCTTCAATGTTATGTTTTGCTAATACAGGAATTAATTTTTGGTCTTCAGGAGTTAAATCGGGAAGTTTTTCACAGGTCAGTAAAGCAATTTTCATCTTGGTTGCAGTTGTTATTTGGAATTTTAGATGTTATTGTGAGTGGGATTCCCTAGTTCGGATTACTTCCCTAAACTTTTTATTTAGAGTTCAGTGAACTTCGTTTGAAACAATATCCTTTTTTATTAAAAAAATAAAAGATAAAAGCTGGACACGAGCGAAGCGAATTGACGAAGTAAATAGCTCCTAAAAAAAACTATTTAGAGGTATCACTTTCTATAAGTCCGTCACGCAAACGAATTACACGATTGGCATAAGCGGCAATTTCTTCCTCGTGAGTTACTAAAATCACGGTGTTCCCGTTAGAATGAATATCACCAAAAAGTTTCATAATCTCCACAGATGTTTTACTGTCTAAATTTCCTGTAGGCTCATCAGCAAGAATGATGGATGGTTTGTTGATCAAAGCACGGGCAATTGCCACACGCTGGCGTTGTCCACCGGAAAGTTGGTTGGGTTGGTGATCCATTCTATCAGCAAGATTTACTTGATTAAGTACTTCTGTGGCGCGAATATTTCTCTCGGATTTTGAATATCCTGCATATATCATCGGCAAAGCTACGTTGTCAAGTGCTGTAGTTCTTGGTAAAAGATTGAAAGTCTGAAAGACAAAACCAATTTCTTTGTTTCGAATTTCGGCTAATTCATCATCTTTCATTTGGCTGACATCTTTTCCGTTCAGTATGTAACTGCCAGAAGTTGGTGTGTCCAAACAACCCAATAAATTCATTAAAGTAGATTTTCCAGAACCTGAAGGTCCCATTAGTGCTACATATTCACCTTTGTTGATTTCTAAATTAATGCCTTTTAAGACATATACAATTTCGTTTCCGAGTACAAAATCTCGTTTGATATTGGTTATTTTTATTAGTGGGTTTGCCATCGGATATTTCGATTGTAGCCCTTCGACCATGCTCAGGGTGCTATTAATTTTAAATTTTAAAAGTACAAAAGACTTTTGAATTAATCATAAGTAGCTAAAAATACATTTTTGTTACAAATAAAGGTATGATATAATTATACAAGGCACTAAAAAAGTATTTTTGATCAGTTTTTTTGTATTGTTTAAGTTGTAATAGGGTTTGAAATTATACTCTAATTACAAAATGCTCTTTGGGTTGTTCTCGTCTAAAGAATACCAATCCCCATTGAAAGGTATCAATGGTTACAGTCACTTTGGGATGAGTTTTTATAATCTCCCAAGCTTCTTGCATTTCGGCTGACCAATGAATATCATCAAAAATCCAAACCGTTTCATTTGTAATTGTGGGTAATAAGAGTTCAAAATAGTCTAAAGTGGCTTTCTTGGAGTGATTGCCATCAAAATAGATTAGGTTTTGGGTTTTAGGTTTTAGGTTTTTGAAATATTCTGAAAATTCAGTTACAATAGATTTTACATTACTGATATTTAATAATTGTAATTGATTTTTTGTAATTGCCATTGTATTTGGACAGCCTTCCAATGTTATAATGGATGCTTTTGGATTGCCCAAAGCCAAGGCAACAGTTGCCAACCCTAAGGAGGTTCCAATTTCTAATATAGATTGCTTCGCCTGTTCGCTATCGCTCGGGTCTGGCTGAAAATAATTTGTAATTCTAAACAATAATTCGGCACGTTTTTGAGTGATTCCGGCCGTTTTTGCAATCTTGGCAATTTGCCTTGTATTCGATTTGAAAACTTTCGAACCCGCACCAAAATCGGTCACTTCAATTGTATTTGTGTTTTCTAAAAGCGAATTTCGGTAGTTTTTTAAAATTGGATATTCGGGTTTTGACTTTGTATCATAAAAACATTTTGTCAATAAAGTAAACACAAAAGGGGAATGAACGGCGTGCTCATTCTTGGAGTGCCAAAGGAATTGGAGGTAAGATTTGATTTGGAATAACATAAAGACGTTTGCAAACTAAGAGCGAAGATACTAAGATAATTGTCTAAAGTCAAAAGTCTTAATGTGGAAAGTTATAAATTAAAAAGTAAAGCCTTTCAACT